>JACPRR010000266.1 GCA_016189825.1 Chloroflexota bacterium | reverse complement strand
TCCTCACCGCAATTACATTCTTCCTGGTCATTGGATCTGGCGACCAGGCCCGCGGAATGGTCTCATGGATCCTTGGCGGGATGGCCCTCAGTGATTTGGACCAGGTGGCCGTGCTGCTCCCGTACTCCCTTGTTGGCATGGCCGTCATTTGCCTGTATGCCCGTTCGCTCAACGTGATGCAATTGGACGACGAGCAGGCCCAACAACTAGGCGTCAACGTAGAGCGCACCAAACTGGTACTGTTGAGTGCGGCCACGCTCATCACCGCGGCCGCAGTGTCCTTCGCAGGCACTATTGGCTTCGTGGGGATCATAGTGCCCCACGCCGTCCGCATTATCTGGGGACCGGACCACAGGTCGCTGTTGCCGCTATCGGCCCTGGCCGGCGGCCTGTTCCTTGTTTGCGCGGATACGCTTGTGCGGGGTCTGGGTGGCCTGTCAGGGTCCCTGAGCGAGGTCCCTGTTGGCGTGATCACGGCGCTTGTGGGCGCGCCGTTTTTCCTCTATTTGCTCAGGCAGAAGAAGAGAGCGGTGTTCTGAATGAACGTGAAGGGGGCCGCAGCTTCACTTGTCGTCGAGAACATCACGCTGGGATACGACGGGCGTGATGTCCTTTCTGGCGTCTCGTTGCATAGCGCCGAAGGGGAGCTTCTGGGTGTCATCGGGCCCAACGGCTGCGGCAAGTCCACGCTAATACGCGGCATCAGCCGGGTTATGCCCACCACAGAGGGCAGGATACTTGTGAATCAATCGGAAGTGGCCTCGCTGCGCAGAGAACAGCTTGCCCGGTTGGTTGCAGTGGTTCCGCAGAGCCCCTACCTGCCTCCCGCATTCACGTCGTTCGAGGTGGTGCTGATGGGGCGCTCGCCACACCTACGCCGGTTCCAGAACGAAAGCGAGAAGGACGTAGCCGTGGCCTGGGATGCCATGGAGGCCACGGCAACGGTGGCTCTGGCAGAACGCCGCATTGGCGAGATTTCCGGTGGAGAGCGGCAACGGGTGATCATGGCGCGGGCGCTGGCCCAGCAGCCTTCGGTGCTGCTTCTGGATGAGCCAACGGCACACCTTGACGTTAACTACCAGGTGGAGATCATGGACCTGGTGCGGCGGCTATGTCATGAAAAGGGGCTTGCCGTGCTCGCTGCCCTGCACGACCTCAACCTGGCGGCGCAATACTGCGACAGGTTGGTCATGCTGCACCGTGGTAAGGTGTATCGGGAAGGTGTCCCCAGCGTGGTGATTACGGCGGCCAACATACGCGAGGTCTACAAGGTGGATGTTTGCATCTCGTCGCACCCGCTGAACGACCTCCCGGCTACTTTCGTCGTCCCAGGCAAGGATGGCATTACGAGGGAGTCGTCGCCCTCATTTCCTGGACCGAGCGTCTGATGGATGCGCATATTCAGGACATCCTGGTTCTCGTTCTGGCAGTATCGCTGGACGTGGGCATGGGGGAAATGCCCTCGGCCGTGCATCCGGTCGTCGCCATGGGCGGTCTGTTATCTTTCGGCTTCCGTCGTACGTCTTCCCATGCTAAGACGCTGTCCTTTCTTCAAGGGTGCATTGTGGTGGTGCTCGTAGCCGGTGTGTTCGGCGCAGCGGCCTACGTGACCCTGTACTATGCACGTATGGCAAGTCCCATAGTCTACCTGGTTGCCGGAGCGGTACTGTTGAAATCTTCCTTCTCAGTCCGCGGGCTCGGGGCAGCCGCTGCCAGGGTGAGGAAAGCCCTGTCCTGCAATGACCTGGATGGCGCCCGGCGCGAAGTCCGTTCGTTGGTGAGCCGGGACACCGCTGCACTTGGCGCCCATGGTGTGGTCGGAGCCGCAGTGGAGTCAGTGGCCGAGAACACCAGCGACAGCTTCGTCGCCCCAGTCTTTTACTTCCTTCTCTTTGGCATCCCCGGCGCTGTTGTCTACCGGGTATTCAACACCGCCGATGCCATGGTTGGCTACCACGGCAAGTTCGAATATCTTGGCAAGGGCCCGGCGCGGATTGATGACGCGCTTAATTTCCTGCCGGCCCGGATAACCGGCCTACTGCTTGTCATCGCCTCTCTCGTGGCACGGGCAAACCCGATGAGGGCATGGCGGATCATGCGCCGCGATCACGGGCGGACCGAAAGCCCGAACGCGGGTTGGCCCATGGCCGCGATGGCAGGCTCGCTGGACGTCCGGCTGGAAAAAACAGGCCACTACCAATTGGGCGACGCCGGCGAGGCGCTGATGCCAGATCACATTACGCGGTCAGTACAACTGATGGGACTCGCAGTGGGGTTCTGGGTACTCACAGGGATCGTAACGAAGGCGGCGCAGTATGCCATTGCGGCCTAGGCCAGAAACGGAGTCGCTGACGAATCGCGTGCATGGCGGTTGCCGGCTATGTGAGCTCGACCGGCTGGGCCTTGGCGCGGACGAGGTAATCGACTTCAGCGTTTGCAGCAATCCTTACGGAGGGCCACCCGGGCTGAGGTCATCGCTCCGCTCCGTGGCATTGCATAGCTATCCCGACCCTGATTGCACAGCCTTTCGTTCGGTGCTGTCTCAGAACCTCGGAGTCCCTCCTGAACGCATTCTGACCGGAAACGGATCGATTGAGTTGCTGCGTCTGGTGGCCCTTGCTTACGTGCGCCCCGGCGACACTATCGTTGTGCCGCAGCCGACCTTCAGCGAATACGAGTTGTCATGCCGGCTGATGGGCGCTGCAGTGGCCGCGTTCCCCCTCGATGAGGGGGAAGTCTTCCGCATCGATGCGGACAGGCTCTGCGCCGAGGTGAGAAAGCTGAGGCCACGGGCCGTCTTCCTGTGCAACCCCAATAACCCGACGGGATGGTACCTGGACAAGCGTGAGGTACGAGCTGTCCTCGACGCATGCGAAGACACGCTGCTCGTCCTCGACGAGGCCTATGCGGGCTTCACCAGGGACCGCTGGGAATCGACCGAGCTTCTTGAGCACGGTCATCTATTGATCATTCGGTCGATGACCAAGGACTACGGTCTGGCCGGTCTTCGCCTGGGCTTTGCATTGGGGAACGAAGGAATCATGGGGCCCTTGCGCAGGGTCCAGCTTCCCTGGAGCGTGAACTCTCTCGCCCAAGCCGGAGGAATACACGCCGTTAGGAGCGGCGGCGCGCATCTGCGCAAAAGCAGTTTTCGTCTCGCGAAGGCGAAAGAGAGGCTCATCGCGGAGCTGGATAGTATTGGCCTCAGCGTGATAAGGGGAGATGCTAATTTCTTCATGGTGAAGGTGGGCGATGCAACCTCGCTTCGGATACGGCTCCTGAGACACGGGGTAATGGTCCGGGATTGCACTTCGTTTGGCTTGCCAGCATTCATCCGCATCGGAGTGCGGACCCCTGAGGAAAACCAGCGCCTGGTTACGGCGCTCCGTGGGGTATTGTAGATGGCGCCGGCGAAAACGATCATGGTGCAGGGCACTGCTTCGTCAGTCGGGAAGAGCATTCTCGTTACCGCGCTGTGCCGCATCTTCAAGCAAGACGGCTACCGGGTGGCGCCATTCAAGTCGCAGAACATGTCTCTGAATTCCTTCGTCACCCGCGATGGCGGCGAGTTCGGCCGCGCCCAGGCAGTGCAGGCAGAGGCGGCTGGTGTGGAGTCCTCCGTTGACATGAACCCGATATTGCTGAAGCCGGAGACCGACGCCATGTCGCAAGTAATAGTCAGGGGCAAGTTGTGGAAGACCCTTCATGCCGGCGAGTACTGGCGCGATACTCAGGGCCTGATCGAGGTGGTCCAGGGATCGCTCGACCGCCTGCGCCACGATTACGAGATCGTGGTCATCGAGGGCGCGGGAAGTCCAGCCGAGATCAATCTGCGGGAGCATGAGATTGTCAATATGCGCGTGGCACGCATGGCTCAGGCGCCGGTGTTGCTTGTGGGAGACATCGATCGGGGCGGCGTCTTCGCCTCCTTGGTGGGTACGCTCGAGCTGTTGACGCCCGAAGAACGGGGGTTCGTCAAGGGACTTGTAATCAACAAGTTCCGGGGAGACCCCTCGTTGCTGCGCCCTGGCCTCGAGATGCTGGCGGAAAGGTCTGGAAAGCCGTGCCTGGGTATCATACCTTACATAACAGACCTGGGAATCGCGCAAGAGGACTCAGTTTTCCTTGAGGAAAGACCGGCGCCTGGCCATACTGAGGCGTCGGTGGACATCGCTGTGATGTGGTTGCCGCACATGTCGAACTACGATGATTTTGACCCGTTGGAAAGGCGTGGTTGCTCGTTGCGCTATGTGTCATCGGTCTCCGAACTGGGCGTA
The DNA here is from genome assembly GCA_016189825.1 of Chloroflexota bacterium. Lineage (GTDB taxonomy): Bacteria > Chloroflexota > Dehalococcoidia > JACPPY01 > JACPPY01 > JACPRR01. The sequence continues at coordinate 3,548 of JACPRR010000266.1, read as the reverse complement.
CCCGATCTCATCATCCTGCCAGGCACGAAAACGACAATAGCCGATATGATGCATCTGAGGCGCAATGGACTCGCCCGGGCGTTGGTCCAATTGAACCGGCGAGGCACTCCGATAGTTGGCATTTGTGGCGGATTCCAGATGCTCGGGAGGAGCCTCCGGGATCCGGATGGCATCGAGTCCAGCCGGCGCGAAGTTGAAGGTTTCGGGCTCCTTGACGCAGATACCGTGTTCTATGGAGACAAGCAAACTATCCAGGTAAAGGGCAAGGTCGCAACCGGCCGCGGTTTGCTGTCCGGGCTGAGGGATGAAACGATCGAGGGTTATGAGATCCATATGGGAAGGACGGAACGGCTCTCCGGCGACGCCGTCTTCACCGTGTGGCGCAATTCCGGTGACACCCCATGTGAGGATGGCTGTCTCGATTCGAGCGGCACGGTCATGGGGACCTACCTCCACGGGATTTTCAACAATGAGGGCTTCACCTCTCGGCTTCTCGCCGGCCTTGCCCGGGGGGCTGAGATCGCGCGGAGGGATACGCGGGAATGGAGGCAAAAAGAGTATGACCGGCTGGCGATAACAGTGAGGCACAACCTCGCTATGGACAAGGTATACGAGATGCTGGGATAGGCCCAAATCTGAAAGGAGTCTTCATGGGCGTACTGGAGGAAACAGTAGGGAAAATCGGCGATCTGGACCAGCGGGCGATGCAGGCGGCCCGTTCGCGCCAGGATACACTGACCAAACCGCAGGGCAGTCTGGGACGGCTGGAAGAGCTGTCTATCCAGATTGCCGGGATAACGGGCAAGAACCAGCCACGCATAGCCAACAAGGCGATCATCACCATGGCCGGGGACCACGGCGTTGTCGCCTCTGGCGTAAGCCTGTACCCGCAGGAGGTCACGGTCCAGATGGTGCTCAACTTCCTTGCAGGAGGCGCGGGCATCAATGTCCTGAGCAAGTTGATCGGAGCCAGGGTGGTGGTGGTCGACATGGGAGTGAAATCGGACCTTGCGTCGGATGCTCGCCTGATCTCCCGCAAGATCGGCCATTCGACTGCGGACATGTCGAAGGGTCCGGCGATGACCAGAAGCCAGGCCAGGGAGGCCGTTGAGGCCGGTATTGGCATCCTTGAAGCGGAACTTGCCAGGGGTCTGGACATCGTGGGCACGGGAGACATGGGCATTGGCAACACCACGCCCAGCAGCGCCATTTGCGCGGCCATGACAGGGAAGCCAGCTTCGGCGGTCACGGGGCGTGGCACGGGACTTGGCGACGGGCAATTGGAAAAGAAAGCCCGCGTTGTGCAGCAGGCGCTAGACCTCAACCGGCCGAATGCCAAAGACGCGCTGGATGTGCTCTCCAAAGTGGGGGGATTCGAGATTGGTGGCATCGCGGGTGTAATACTTGGCGCGGCAGCAAACCGGATACCAGTTGTTATCGACGGGTTCATCTCGGGCGCCGGCGCTATGATAGCGGCCGGTCTGGCGCCAAAGACGCGAGGCTACATGGTAGCAGCCCACCTTTCCGTTGAGCCCGGGCACAAGGCCATGCTTGAGTATTTGCATTTGAGCCCGTTGGTCGACCTGGACCTTCGCCTGGGCGAGGGGACGGGTGGGTGCATCGGGATGTTCTTGTGCGAATCCGCCACGCGGGTACTCTCCGAGATGGCTACCTTCGAACAAGCTGGAGTGTCGACAGCCGGAGAGAAGTGATTGAAGGGCTTTTGGGCGGCCCTTGAGTTCCTGACTGTCCTTCCATCCCCGGAAAAAGGGGAGTTCAAAGTTGAGGACCTGGGGCGATCGCTCGTGTTCTTTCCCTTGGTCGGCCTCTTGCTCGGACTCGCGTTATGGGGGCTCGATACCGGCCTGTCCATGGTGCTGCCGTCATTGCCCGTAAACGTGCTGCTGGTCGGGGCGCTGGTCATTATTACCGGCGGCATGCACATCGACGGCTTCATCGATAGCTGCGACGGCGCGGCGGCCCGGAGGACGGTGCAGCAGCGGCTGGACATAATGGCCGACAGCAGGGTAGGGGCGTTTGGAGTCGCGGGCGGTTGCCTGCTCCTCTTGCTCAAGGTGTCGGCTCTTGCTTCTCTGCCGGGAACGGTCCGCGTCATTGGCCTGGTGCTGATGCCGGTTCTGGGCCGCTGGGCCATGGTTCTTGCGGTCCATGCCTACCCCTATGCCAGGGGACCTTCCGGCAAGGGTTACGCTTTCAAGGCAGGGGCTACCATGGCCAGGATGCTTCTTGCGCTAACGACGGCACTGGTGATAGCCTTTGTTGCCGCGCGGGGATCATGGCACGGGCCGGCACTTCTGGCAGCGGCATCCCTCGGTGCTGTTGGCTGTGCCTGGTACTTGAAGACCCGGCTTGGCGGGCTCACCGGGGATAGCTACGGTGCGTTGAACGAGGTTGCAGAGGTACTGGCGGTGTTGCTGCTCCCCACCATGTGGAGGGCGTGATGAAAGTAGTCGCTTCATGGAGCGGGGGCAAGGACAGTTGCCTGGCATGTTACAGGGCGATTCAGCAGGGGCACGACGTGGTTTCCCTGGTCAACCTGCTGCAAGAGGAAGGGAGAAGAACGGTTGGGCATCTCCTGGATGCCGGTCTGATTAACCTTCAGTCTCACCTGTCCGGAATACCGCTGCTCCAGCGGAGCGTGTCTTTGGACACCATTCAGGCCGAGTTCAAGGGCGTTCTTGAAGAGGCGAAGCAAGTTGGCGCTCGTGGTTGCGTGTTCGGGGATATCGCTCTCCGGGCGCACCGGGATTGGGCCGAGATGATGTGTCACCATGCTGATATCGAGCCTGTTTTCCCTTTGTGGGAGATGGACCGGGCAGCCATCATGGATGAATTCCTGAAAGCGGGATTCGAAGCAGTTGTGGTCGCCACGAAGGGCAGGATTATGGGCCCGGAATGGCTTGGACGCAACATCAACAGGCAATTCTTGGACGATGTCCTTGAGTTGCAGAAGACAACCCCCGTCGATCTTTGCGGCGAGGGCGGCGAATATCACTCGATGGTCACAGCGGGGCCGCTCTTCACACAGCGCATCAAGGTGACACTGGCCCAGCCTGTGCTCCGGGACGAACACTGGTTCGCGGACATCCTGGGGTACGATATTGAGTAGCCGGTGCATGCTTGTGCTTGGCGGCGCGAGAAGCGGCAAGAGCCGCTTCGCCCAGGAAACAGCGCACGGGCTTTCAAGCAGGGTGCTGTATGTGGCCACGGCTGAGCCGCTCGATGCAGAAATGGCCACGCGGATCACAGCGCACCGGCAGTCCCGTCCAGCCGCATGGAAGACGATTGAAGCGCCACGATCAGTCGCCAATTCGATTCGTGCTGGGTTGGCAGATGCTGACGTAGTGGTGCTGGACTGTCTTACGCTGCTTGTGTCCAACGTGCTGAGCCGCGGAAATGGGGCGCCTGACGGCGAGTCAGAGCGGGCTGCTGTGAAGGAAGCGGAAGACATCCTGGAGGTCATCGAGGACTCCGACGTTACGATCATTATCGTATCGAATGAGGTCGGACTTGGACTGGTGCCGGAC
>JACPRR010000271.1 GCA_016189825.1 Chloroflexota bacterium | reverse complement strand
GATTCGAACCGTCGACCACCTGAACCCCATTCAGGTGCGCTACCAGGCTGCGCTACACCCCGGTCTTGAAGGTATGCTATACTATCACAGCCTGTTTTCAGGTGCAAAAGACCGCGCCCGCGAGACGCCAGTCGCCCCGGCGCTGACATCGGTCCGGAACAAGGAGTCCCCATTTGACAAAGAGACGTCGAGAGAGCAAACCGGAGCGCTTTGTCTCCAAACGCCAGCTTTCGAAGTGGCAGCGCCAGAAGCGCCTCCGCAACATCACCATGGGCATCGGCCTGGGAATCATCGTGGCCATAGTCGCCATCATGGGGCTGGGCTACTACGACACCCAGATCCGCCCCATGACCAGGGCCGCCATAAAGGTCAATGACACCACCTTCGACATGCGTTACTTCATCGAGGTCCTCAAGCTCTACAGGGGCATAAACAACGGCTCAGTCGACCAATCGCTGGCCAACCTCGTGGAACAGCAAATCGCCCAGATGGAAATACAAAAGCAGGCCGCCAGGGCACTCGGCATCGAGGTGAATCGAAGTGACGTGGAATCCGATCTGAAGAAGTCCGGTGCGCCAGTCACGCGCGAACGCATCGACATCGGGGTATCGAGCAAGGTGATCGAGAAGCTGCGCAGCGACTACTTCGGGCCCAAAGTGGCGGCCAGCCAGCCGCAGGCGCAACTCCAGGCAATGCTGATCGAGACCAAGGCGGCAGCCGCCAGGGCCAGGGAAAGGCTGCAGGCAGGCGAGTCTTTCGCCAAGCTTGCCGAAGAACTGTCGAAGGACAGCGTGACCAAGAGCAAGAAGGGGGACCTCGGCTGGGTCACCGGGCACGAGGCCGGCCTGCTCCTGAACAGCAAGAAGATCGAGGATATCCTGGCCACCACCGGGAAAGGCGTCAACGACCCGGCGTATGACGATTCGGTCGACAAGAGCTACGGCTACTGGGTGGTCAAGGCGACCGAAAAGAAGCCGGCCTCGGATGACGGGAAAACGCCGGCCCAGGTCCATGCACTGGGGATACTGGTCGCGAGCGAGCAGGACGCCGCGGAAGCTATGGACAAGCTGAACAGCGGCACAGATTTCCAGACGCTTGCCACTCAGGTCTCCCTGCAGCCGGGCGTCAAGGAAGGGACGGCGGGCCCGGATATGGGCTGGCTTATCAATGACGACAAGGCCGGCGATTTCGTGAAGGCTGTCATCAACCTGCCCGTCGACGTGGTGAGCGGACCGATCGGCGACAGCCGGCAAAGGACGCCGGGCGGCTACTGGCTGTTGAACGTGCAGGAGCGGGATGACAATAAGGAGCTGACCTCAGACCAGAAGAACACCCTGGTGGGGGAGCTCGTGAACCAGTGGGCCGAAGGACTGGCCAAGGACCCGGCGTACAAGGTGGAAAGGTTGATCGACGCGGACATGATGTCCTACGCGATCAAGCAGGCGTCCGCCGTCAACGCGATTAGACGGTAGCCACGGGCTTTCGAAGGATCGAGCGCAACTTGAACAAACGAGAAGTCGGCATCGGGCTGCTCGGGTTGGGGACAGTGGGCAGCGGCGTGGCGCGGGTGCTGATCGAAAAGGGCGATACGCTGGCGCGACAGGTCGGCTGCCGGCTGGTGCTCCGCAAAGTCCTCGTCCGAGACGCGGCCAGGGCACGGCAGTTCGCCGTCGATCCTGGCCTGCTCACTGTCAAGCCCGAGGAAGTCCTGGAGCGCCCCGATGTAGACATCGTCGCCGAACTGATCGGCGGCGAGGGGCTGGCCCTGAAATGCATTGAGACCGCCCTATCGCGCGGGAAACACGTGGCCACGGCCAACAAGGAGGTCATGGCCAAGCACGGGCCGAGCCTGCTCGCTCTGGCGCAGAAGAACGGCGTCGAGTCCGCTACGAGGCCAGCGTCGGCGGCGGCATACCGCTCATCGCGCCATTCCAGCGGGACCTCGCCGCCAACGAGATATTCGCCATCCACTCCATACTGAACGGGACCACCAACTACATTCTCACGCGCATGTCCGATGACGGAATGGACTTCTCGGTCGCGTTGAAGCAGGCGCAGGACCGGGGCTACGCGGAGGCTGACCCCACGTATGACATCGAAGGCATCGACGCCAAGTTCAAGCTGTCCATTCTGGCAAGCCTGGCCTTTCGCTCTTATGTAAATCCGAGAGACGTCTTCTCTGAGGGAATATCAAGGCTTGAGGCCAAGGATTTCAGGTATGCCAGGGAGCTCGGGTACGCGATCAAGCTTCTCGCCATCGCGAAGAAACGCGGCGAGGCGATCGAGGCGCGCGTTCACCCCGCCCTCATCGCCGAGGATTCCCTGCTTGCCCAGGTGCGCGGCGTCTTCAACGCCGTCCAAGTTGAGGGCGACCTGGTCGGCCGGGTGATCCTTTACGGCAGGGGCGCCGGAGCCCAGCCCACGGCGAGCGCGGTGACGGCGGACATCGTCGCCGCGGCCCAGAACGTCCTCTACCACATCAAACCGGCGGGCGTATTGCCACTGGAACAGAAACTGAGGATCAGGTCGACGGCCGAGGTGGAGACCAGGTACTATCTGAGGTTGACCGTCGCGGACCAGCCGGGGGTACTCGCTCAGATAGCAACTGTCCTTGGCAGCAACCACATAAGCATTTCACAGGTGATCCAGAAGGAAACCGAGGAAGCGTCTCAAAGCGCTGAGATTGTCATCATGACCCACATCGCCAGGGAGGAGGCCATGCAGCGCGCGCTGGTCGGGCTCAACAGCCTTGGCATGGTGAAGAAGATCAACAACTTCGTTCGAGTCGAGGCCTGAGCATGATACGCCAGAGCATACTGGAGAGATACCGGGAGTTCCTGCCCATCACGCCGAAAACGCCCCTGATCACTATGGGGGAGGCGAACACCCCTCTGGTCCGGTCAAGGAAGCTGGAGAAGGAGTTCGGCGTCGGCGAGCTTTATTTCAAGCTGGAAGGATGCAATCCCACCGGCTCCTTCAAGGACCGCGGCATGGTCGTCGCTTTTGCCAAGGCCATAGAGGCCGGCGCCTCGGCCGTCATCTGCGCCTCGACGGGCAACACCAGCGCCTCTGCCGCCGCCTACGGGGCGCGCTTCGGACTGGAGACGGTCGTGGTCGTGCCGCAGGGCAAGATCGCACAGGGGAAGTTCGTCCAGGCGATGGTCTACGGGGCGAAAATCCTCGCCATAGAGGGCAACTTCGACGGCGCGCTGAAAATCGTGCGCGAGCTTTCGGAAAAACACCCGATAGCGCTGGTAAACTCGGTGAACCCCTACCGTGTCGAAGGTCAGAAGACCGGCGCCTTCGAGATCGTCGATGACCTTGGCGAGGCGCCTGACTACCTGTTCATTCCGGTCGGCAACGCCGGCAATATCACCGCTTATTGGAAGGGATTCAAAGAGTACTCGGACAGTGGCCGCGCCAAGAAGAGGCCGCGGATGATGGGGTTTCAGGCGGAGGGCGCCGCGCCCATCGTGCGCGGCGAAGTGGTCAAGGAGCCGAAGACAATCGCTTCGGCGATACGCATTGGCAATCCTGCAAGCTGGAAACACGCGGTCGCGGCGAGGGACGAGTCCGGCGGCGCCATAGATACAGTGAGTGACGACGAGATAATGAACGCGTACAAGTTGCTGGCAAGCAGGGAGGGCGTCTTCGGGGAGCCCGCTTCGTCGGCCTCGGTCGCCGGCGTTATCAAGATGAGCGGCAAGCTGGACCTTTCATCATCACGCGTGGTGTGCATTATCACCGGCAACGGACTGAAGGACGTGGACGTCGCCCTCCGCTATACCGAGCCGCCCGCCCAACTGCCCGCAGATATCAAAGCCCTCGAAACAGCGCTCGGCTGGAGCTAGCTTGTCCCGGTACAGCCCGAGAGCAACTTTCAGGCAATGGGGAGCCTGCCTGGCGCTGGCCCTGGCGATGCTGTTCCTCTCTGTCCTGGCCCACGAGTACACACGATTCCCGGGCGACCTCGCTCTTGCGTCACGACTCCAGGCGCTGAGGACCGAAAGCATCGACCAGGCAATGAAGGCAGTGTCTTTCCTCGGCGGCGAGATCGCCGGGACAGGCTTCCTCCTTATCGCCGCCCTCGCCTTGTGGGTCAGGCGACACAGGGGCGAGAGCCTTCTCATGTTCGGGGTCGGGCTGCTCATCCTGTCGCACCGGTTAGTGAAGATCGCAGTGGACAGGCCACGTCCGGCGCCAGACCTGGTCGCCGTACTCCAGCCTGGTTCCTCGAGCAGTTTTCCCAGCGGCCACGCGACTTTCGCGGTGGCATTCTGCGGAGCGCTCTTCTACCTTTCCTCAGTGCACATCTGCAGTGTGTTTTGGAGGCGGTGCGCACAGGCCGGCCTGGTGCTCTTCATCGTGCTCGTTGGGGCTTCCAGAGTCTATCTCGGCGCCCACTGGCCCAGCGATGTTGCTGGCGGCTACCTCTACGGAGGGCTCATCCTGGCAACTACTGCAGCCGTTTCCAGGCAGCGGAGACACCGCCTCCCGGCCGACGCATAGCTGGCGCATGGCAGAACCTGCCCCGCGCACGTGATAGAATCGATTTAGGACACCAACACTGCTGCGCTAGCTGATGCCCATCTGCGGACACAGATCGCTGAGACTGACCAAAGGGGGTGCGCCATGTATGAAAGGATCGTCGTCCCGCTCGATGGGTCCAGGCTGGCGGAATGCAGCCTCCCCCACGTGGAGAATCTGGCCCAGGGTTGCAAAGTGAGCGAGGTAGTCCTCATCAGCGTCACCGAGCGGGTCGAGGGTCGGACGACCGCCCCTGAAGCGCGCGAGGCCTACGCCGCCAGCCAACCAGCAGGAATCTCCGGCGTGGATGGCCCCTCGGGCACTCGCGTTACCATTGGCAAGAAAGAAACACAGGCCAGAAAGTACCTGCAGCGTGTGGCCGAGAATCTGAACAGCAAGGGCATCCCGGTGCGCTGGGAGGTACGGCTCGGCAATCCCGCCGAGGAGATCATCTCTTTCGTCAAGGACCGGGACGCGGAGCTCATTGTCATGGCCAGCCACGGCCGTTCGGGTCCGAGCAGGTGGGCCCTGGGCAGCGTCGCAGACAAGGTGTCCAGGGCCAGTTGCGTCCCCGTACTGATAATCAGGGCGCCCGGGTGCGTGGCCGGACTCTAGCAGAGCAGCCCGATTACCCAACCAAGGGGGTTGTCTTGCACGTCGATGCCACCACCAACCGAACAGCGGAGCAGCCTGCGGTGCCACCGCGCATCGGCAGGCTTTATGAGCTGGCAAGCAACCTCTGGTGGAGCTGGCACGAAGACGGCCGGCAAGTGTTCCGGTCCCTCGACTATGCGCTTTGGAGATCGACAGGGCACAACCCCATCAAGCAACTCAGGCGCATAGACCCGGAGAAACTGCGCTCTGCAGCCGCCGACCTTGGTTTCCTCGAACTGTATGATTCGGTGATGATGCGGTTCGATGCCGACATGTCGGGCGAAAGCGCCTGGTTCAGCCAGGTTCACCGGGGCAAGCTCAACGGCCCGGTCGCCTACTTTTCTCCCGAGTTCGCGATACACGGATCACTTCCCATCTATGCCGGTGGCCTGGGAGTCATGGCCGGCGACATGTGCAAGGAGTCGTCCGACCTGGGACTGCCCCTGGTGGGCGTGGGATTCATGTACCCGCTTGGCTACTTCCAACAGCGGGTGTCCGCCGAGGGCTGGCAGGAGGAGATCGGCACCCAGTTGAACTTCCTTGAAGCGCCGATAAGCCCCTGCCCGTTTCCAGAGGCCTGCGGCCCCCTGGTCTCGGTGGAACTGGCTGACAAGACGCTCTACGTCACCTCATGGCTGGTACGGGTAGGAAGGGTGGACCTCTACCTTCTCGACACCAATGTCGAGGCGAATGCCCCTATCGACCGCACGCTTTCTGCCCGGCTCTACACCGCCAACCCGGAGGAACGCATGCAGCAGCTCATTGTGCTGGGCATCTGCGGTGTGAGGGTACTGAGGTCGCTGGGCATCAGCCCGGCTGTCTGGCATGCCAACGAGGACCATACCTCGTTTATGATGGTCGAACGGCTGCGCGAGGAGATGGGTAAAGGGTTGCCCTTCGAGCGCGCGATGCAGAACGTCCGCTCAACGACGGTCTTCACGACACATACGCCGGTGGCTGCAGGGCACAACATCCTCGCCGAGGAACAGTTGGACCGGCACTTCCGCAGGTTCGTTGATGGACTGGGAATTGACAGGCAGAAGTTCTTCGACCTCGGCCACTATGCCGGGCTAGAGCGGGGGAGGTTCAGCCTCACCGCCATGGCGCTCCGCCTGGCCGGGCGTTCTAACGCCGTGAGCAGGATCCATGGACAGGTGACGAGGAAGATGTGGCACGTACTGTGGCCGCAAAAGACCGAAACCGACGTGCCCATCATACACATTACGAACGGCGTCCACCTGCCCACATGGCAGGCCCGTGAGATCGCGGAATTGTGTCATGCGAGTACGGGGCAGGAGGTGCTGGAAAGGCAGGATGACCCTGAATTCTGGCGGTGCGTGGCCGACCTCTCTGATGAGGAGTTCTGGAGAGTGCACTTGCTGCTGAAGACAAGGCTCATCCGGCTCCTGCAAGACCGGGCGCAACAGCGATGGGCCCAGACAGGCGCTTCTACGCAACAAGTTATGGCGATGGGAACGTTGCTCGACCCTTATGTACTTACCATCGCCTTCGCTCGCCGGTTCACAGAGTACAAAAGGCCGGGGCTCGTCATGCGTGACCTTGAGCGCCTGAAGAAGATAACCAACGATCCGGAGCGTCCCGTGCAGATGATCTTCGCGGGCAAGTCCCACCCCGCCGACCAGTCCGGCAAGGAGCTGCTCAGGCAAGTATACCTTCCTGCGTCGGACCGCCAGTTCCAGTGCCGCATCGCTTTCGTGGAAGACTATGACATGCACCTGGCCCGCGAGATCGTACGCGGAGTGGACGTCTGGTTGAACATCCCACGCCGGCTTCAGGAGGCCTGCGGCACCAGCGGCATGAAAGCTTCCATGAACGGGGTGCTGCACTTCAGCGTCCGCGACGGCTGGTGGGATGAGGGCTACAACGGCGCCAACGGGTGGGCGATCGGCGATACGCAGGTGCGCGGGCACGAGGCAGAGGACCGGGCAGACATCGAATCGTTGTACGACCTTCTCGAAAAAGAGATTGTGCCGCTCTACTATGACCGCGACCGCCAGGGCGTGCCGCACGGCTGGGTCAGGACGGCGAAGGAAGCAATCCGTTCGATTACACCTGCTTTCTGCACCTGCCGCATGGTGAAGGAGTACACGGAACGAATGTACCTTGGCGCGGAGAAACCAGGAACGAAGGACAGTGGTCCAATCGAGGTGTCAGGAGGGAGATATGAATGACAGGACGAAAGACAGGCAGCAGGTTATCCGCGAGCTGGTCGCCTGCCAGGAACGACTGCGGCAACTGGAGAAACAGGGGCGACACCAGCAGCAGGCGGTTGCGGGGGCGAAGGCAACCTACGAGAGCGTGTTCGAACTATCCCCCGACGCCCTGATCATCGTCGACCAGCAGGGCCGCATCACCCGGATGAACGCGCAGGCGGAAGAACTCTTCGGCTACGCCCGCGGTGACCTGCTCGGGAAGGACCATGGCGCTCTGGTGCCCCAACGGCTGCTGGACAGGCATGCAACCGAGGTGAAGGCGTACATGGAGAAGCCGCGCGCCCGCGTCATGGGCATCGGCCTTGACCTGTGGGGAAGGAGGAAAGATGGCAGCGAATTCCCTGCCGACATTGACCTCGGCCCCCTTGAGATCAGCGACCACGAGTTCCAGGTCGTCGCCGTGGTACGCGACGTAACGCCACGGAAGAAGATCGAAGAAGACCTGCTCGAGAGCGAAAAACGTTACCGCGACCTGGTCGAACTTTCTCCGGACACCATAATAGTGACTCGGCAAGGCAAGATCGAGTTCGTCAACGATGCAGGGGCGGGGCTTTTCGGGGTGGAATCACCAGACAAGCTCGTCGGCCAGACGGCCATGAGTTTTGTGCACCCCGACTACCGCCAGATAGCAATCGACCGCCTGAAGCAGGTCGAAGGGGGGAGCATAGTGCCCCTCATCGGGGAGAAGATCATTCGGGCCAATGGATCGCAGCTCGATATCGAGGCTATCTCCATGCCCTTTACGTTCCGCGGCCAACCTGCAGTCCTGTCCATCGTGAGGGACGTAAGCGAGCGCAAGAAGCTGGAGGATGAGCTGAGCCGGTACCAGCAACGTCTCGAACAGGCGGTTGCCGAACGCACCGCCGAACTGGTCAGCGCCAACGAGCGGCTGTCAGAGGCGATAAGCCAACACGAAAAGGCCGAATCCGGACTGTCGTTGCAGGCCATGATCCTGGACAACGCGGCCGAGGCGATATTCCTGGTCAACCCCAGGGGCGGTTTCGCCTACGCGAACGAAGCCGCCTCCGAGATGTATGGTTATGCGCCGGATGAGTTCCTCACATTGAACATGCGCGAGCTCCTTCCCAAGCAGGAAGCTCCGGCAGTCGAAGCCCGGCTCAGGGAGGTACTCAGAAGCGGACGGCTTGCATTGGATACTGTCCATATTCGCAAGGACGGCTCCGTGATGCCGGTACAGGTCAGGCACAGTCTGATAAGGACGCGTCACGGCGAGTTCATCGTCAGCGTCGTCCGCGACCTCTCTGGTCCTGACCGGACGCCTGCGTCAACCCCGGCGGGGAGCGGACAGACGAAAGGCTAACGTGTTCCTGTGACCTCGGACTCCCCAACCAGTACCCTTAGCGGCCTCACCCCCTTCGCATGCCTTGACCCGGAAGAGCACCGAAACCTATACTATG
>JACPRR010000270.1 GCA_016189825.1 Chloroflexota bacterium | reverse complement strand
GCGCACAGGCAGGGACGCCTGTGCCCCCCAAAGGGATGCAATATCACTTCGTTCGTTTGTATTAGAACTTGATCGGAGGTAAGACCCATGGTAATGGAGGGCTCAACTACCCTGCTCCAGCCACGGCCGTTGCCCAACTTCGTAGAGACGGCGTACGTGAGGGATATCGTCGGACGCGCACTGACATACATCTCCGCGGGATTTCCGGTGCATTTCCGCGGCGCATCGGGCACGGGAAAGACGACCCTTGCCATGCACGTGGCCGCGAAGATGGGGCGGCCTGTAGTAATGATTCACGGCGACGAGGAGTTCTCTACCTCCGACCTGGTGGGTGGGGAGCACGGTTATCGCACGAAGAAGGTTATCGATAACTTCATTCATTCCGTGTTAAAGACCGAGGAGGACACCAGCCGCACCTGGATGGATAACCGGCTCACGGTGGCTTGCAGGTACGGGTTCACTCTCGTCTACGACGAGTTCACCCGCTCCCGGCCCGAGGCCAACAATGCGCTGCTGTCGGTGCTCCAGGAGAAGATGCTTGACCTTCCTGCGGCTCGGGAGGGAGAGAATTACCTTCATGTGCACCCGGAGTTCACGGCCATCTTCACCAGCAACCCGGAGGAGTACGCCGGCGTATACCGCAGCCAGGATGCCTTGCGGGACCGCATGATTACCATGGACCTGGACAACTTCGATGAAGAGACGGAGGTCGGCATCACGCAAGCCAAGTCGAATATCAGCAGGGAGGATGCCGAGGTCATAGTCCGCATCGTGCGGAGCCTTAGAGACTCCGGGGCGTGCGAGTTCGCGCCGACAGTGCGCGGCTGCATTATGGTGGCGCGATCGTTGAGAGTACGCAATGCGTCGGTAACCACGGCCAATGCGTTATTCAGGCAGATATGCCTGGATGTGCTCGCCTCAGAATCGTCGCGCGTCGGCAGCAAGGCGCAGGCTAACCGGATCAGGGACGTTCTGGCTGAGATACTCGACCGCAACCTGTTGAGCGTGGCATAAAGAGGAGCAGCGACATGAAAAGCGTTACCCAGATGAAGAGCCTCGGGGACATGAGGACGACGATCAGCACCCATGCCCGCTCCACACCTCACGAGAAAGGATCGACCTATCTCGAGGTGTACCTGCTGGACAAGGAAAAGCAGCGGTTAGAGACGGAAATGGCAATGCTGGAAAAGCGGGAAAAACGTATCCAGACCCGCCTGAACGATATAAAGGAGGCCATGGGCGGCCTGCTCGCCAAGATGAATGAAGAAGGGGCTGCGCCGGACGGCGTTGAAGGTGGAACGATATCCGGCGGGGCCAGGTCATCAAGGCCGGCCAATTGGAAAAAGATGAGCATCAGGTACTAGGACCTACCACCATGGATGTATCTGCGAGTGCTGTGCCGGAGGGGGGCCAATGCCCGATACGCCTCCACGACGAAGCCCAGTGGAGCACCGGCCACAAATCCTGGGTGAGAAAGCATTTGTCTGATACCCCTGCCGGGGAGACAGTGAGTGACCAGAGGGAGCAACAGGACGGGGTGACCGTTCCGGGGGTTGCGACAGCGACGGAATGGGACGCCATTTCCTGGAAACCGCAGGAAAAGCCTAATGGGCACAAAAGGCGAGGGGCAGCGGTGGCGACCTTCGCGCGGCGGCTCATGGCGATCGAGCGTACCAGGGCCCGTCGCAGCAGGCCTCGCGATATGATGTCGTTTCTAAGACACAGGAAATCCTGAGATTCGGGCAGGCACAGGAGCGCAGGCCAACACGGGGAACATAACGTGAAGGGGAAATATATCTACGGCATAGCGGCGTGGCCGATCGCTGCACCGGACGGCATCAAAGGGATCGGCGGCTGTTATCCGGTTCGCGTCGTCGCGCACGACGGATTGTGCTGCTTGACATCCGACTGGGACGGCCCCGAGCTCAGCACGTTGCCCCGCGAGCAGCTTGTAAGATGTCTGCTCGCGCACCAGCAGGTGATCGAGCGGCTGATGGCAGACTGCACGGTGTTGCCCATGAGATTCGGTACTGTTCTCGGTGCTGAGGAAGAGGCGGTCTCTCTACTCCAACAAGGTAGCACGCTGTTCGCCAATGCCCTCTCGTCCGCTCAAGGCAAGGTCGAGCTGGAACTGGCTGCTACCTGGGATATTGAACAGGCCCTGCGAGAGGTGTCCGCAGAGGATGACATCGCCAGGGCCAGGGCAGCCATCGCGTCTCAGGGGTTGCCAGTTATGGAGCAGAAAGTGCGTCTTGGCCAGGCTGTCAAAGCCTGTCTGGACAGTCGAAGGGAAACCTACCGCAGCCAGGTCATGGACCTTCTAAAGCCCATTTCGGTGGCTGTTGTGTCCAACGCGCTGCTATCCGACAGCATGGTGTTGAACCTGGCTTTCCTGGTGCGCCGAGATGTCCAGGGGGAGTTCGAGGGCCGGGTACGAAGTCTCGACGCCTTATTCCATGGCAAACTCTCCTTCCGACTGGTGGGCCCCATGCCACTGTACAGCTTCAGCGCCATAGAAGTGAGACCACTGGCGCCAGGAGAATTGGACTCCGCGAAAAGGGCTCTCCAACTGGACGACAACATATCGGCGGCGGAGGTGCGGATGGCCTACAGGCGCATGGCCGCGGCTGAGATCCAGCGCATGGCGGCAGGGGGCAAGGTGTCAAGCCCCGGCATGCCGGCATTGAGACAGGCAGCAGACGTACTCCTGAGATACTGCCGTGCGCACGAGGCCACCGACAAAGCCTGTACCGAAACCACGCGGGGCGAGCTCATTTTCTCCATAGATGTGCGAAGCGCTAGCGGAGAAGAGATCGAGGCCGAGCGTTTTGGCGCCAGCGCCAGCGCCAGCGCAGAACAAGGAATCAGGGCACATGTCTGAGCCAGGCAAATATGTCTATTGCATAGTGCGCTGCCCCGAAGAGCGCAGCTTCGACAGCGTGTCCCCTATTGGTGGAGGGCCCGGCAAGGTCCACACTGTGCGCTGCGGAGACCTGGCGGCTGTGGTCAGCGACTGCGCATTGAGCCAATACGAAAGCACGCGGATCAACATGCTCGCCCATGAGAGGGTGCAAGAGACGGTGATGCTGGAGCTCGCACTGCTCCCCGTGAGGTTCGGCACAGTAGCCAACTCCGGATCGCCGGTTGACGCCATAACCCGCCTGCTGCGCGACAGGCAACAGGAGTTTCATGGCCTGCTGGCCGACATTGCCGGCAAGGCGGAGCTGGGTTTGAAGGCCTTGTGGAAGGATGACAAGATCGCTTTCCAGGACGTGCTGTCCGAAAGGCCGGACATAAAGCGGCTTCGTGATTCGATCGCCAGCCTGCCTCCCGCGGCGACGCGCTACGAACGAATACACCTTGGCGAAATGGTGAAGGAAGCGCTCGACCAGAAGCGCGCCGCCGTGGCGGAGAAGATACTGGCCGGGCTTCGTCCTATTGCCGTGGCCACAGTGGAGAACAAGGTCATGATGGACAGGATGATAGCCAACGCCGCCTTCCTCGTCGAGGCCGCAAGAGAGAAGGAGTTTGACTCGGCAGTGAGCAGGCTCGACGCGGACATGGGAGCGAAGGTCCAGTTCAGGTACATTGGTCCGGTGCCGCCATACAACTTCGTGAATATCATCGTGAACTGGAACAGGGAAGAGGGGGCCTAGCCCTTGGGATTTCTTCTCACGCTGCTGGGGCTGCCGGTGCTGGGCCCGGCGCAGTTGGTGCGCTGGCTCGGCGGCACGATATCCAAGCAGGCGCTGGCAGAGTACCTCGATGAAGGTAAGGCGCGGGGCGACCTGCTGGAACTACAGCAACGTTTCGAGAGCGGTGACATCGGTGACGAGGAGTATGATCGGCTGGAGAAAGCGCTGCTGGAGCGCATGGAGCAGATAAGGGAACTCAGGGCTGCCGGCGCCGGCTAATTCCGATTTGCAGTCAAGATGACAGGCCGAAGCTCAGGCAGAGACGCCTGTGCCACCATTTGCCGGTGCCGTCTTGATAGCAACTGCGAATAAGTGTTAAAAGAAAAAGACGGTCGGAGCAAGCATATGGAAATGCGTGAAGCGATAAACAGGGCCAAGGTGGGCATCTGCGACATTACGGGATTGAAACCCGCTTCGGTAGTTCGGTGCGAGAAGAGCGGGGACGGGCACAAAATCACCATCGAACTCGTGGAGATGTCCCGGATCCCCGCCGCTACAGATGTTCTAGGAACATACGAAGTACTGCTCAATGCCACGGGGGATATCGAGACCTTCCACCGAACGGGCATGAGATTGCGTGGAGAAGCTCCCAGGGAGCCATCGGTGTAGCCGGTGTGGTGTCCCAGCAATGGCTTCACAATATCCGTCATTCCGGCCATCTGGATTCCCGTTTTCGCGGGAATGACAATATGGTGCTGCGCCTGTTGCAAAGGTATCATCGGGACACGACACTAGTGCTTAATTGCAAAATTTGGCGTAACATACGGGTAGAGACCTTTCGACTTCGCTCAGGGTGACAGATATGTCATTCCGAGCTTGTCGAGGAATCTCTTCTACATAACGGTTATTTGCGCAATTTGATACTAGCAACACGAGGAGATCATCCTTTGGTCGAGGGTCTTTACGTCTACTGCGTCATCGGCACGGGCGAGGCCCGTAACCTCGGGCCGTTCGGGATAGGCGGACGTGGCGATGTCGTGACCACGCTCTCCTACCGCGACCTGAGCGCCGTCGTGAGCAACATACCGATGGACAAGTACGTCGTCGGCCGCGACGCCCTGCTATGTCATGAGAAGGTTCTGGAAAAGGTGATGGCCGAGTACCCATTGCTGCAGGTGCTGTTATATACCATAGGTCCATATGCCGTAGAGTTCCGCTGCTTGCTGAGGTAGAGTTATGGTG
>JACPRR010000257.1 GCA_016189825.1 Chloroflexota bacterium | reverse complement strand
TCTCTGGACCGAAGTTTTCAGGCGATTTGAAGCTGAATCGTATCTGATAAACTTGCACAATGTAGCCAGACAAACCTCTTGACAGGACGCTCCATCCCGTCGAAAATATGGGCGGCAGACTCGAAACTCAGTCGATGTAGCCAGACAGGCGACATCTTGGATAGATACGTTTTAGCTTCGGCGCTTCGTGAAAACTTTAGTCTGGACATTGACATAGACAAATGGCTCAAGAGCCGCGAAGCCAAAGACATCCTGGATAAGCTGACGGCGGCTCCGGACTTAATCGAAGACACGTCCGAAACCGATGCCTGATAAAGTTCCTGTCCGCTAAGGTCGTCCAGTCCCGCGCCAGGATAGAGCAGAGCCCTTTCCCATCGAGGGGGAGGGAATAATCCCGACATGTCACGACGCCGCCACCATTACGCGAAACAATACAAGCAGGGAACAGGCAACCCAGCGGCCTGGTTGCCCTTTCTCCGCCGGGGAGGCTCAATCACGCGCGTTGCCGCGAGGGTGGCCGGCCCCGATGCGACGTTCGATGTTTGCCCGTTCGAGCAGCAGGCGGCGACCACAGCCAAGGCATCTGAGACCGATGTCTGCTCCGAGTCGCGTGACCTCTCCCACTCATAGCTTCCGCAGGGGTGTTTCTTTTTGAGGCGCAGCACCTGGCCGATGGTGAATTCCAAACGACCTCCCACGAAGGCAGTACGAGCGTCAACGGCCGGCAGTCATGGCTAATGTGTGTAGCCTACTCGCCATTCCCTGGCACGGCCAACAGCCCATTTATGCGGTCACGCAGGCGCATAGCTGCCTGCCGGGCGGCATCTGCGAAGTGCGCTCCTCTTGACGCGTAGAGTATCTGCCGGGAGGAGACTATGATTGCCATCTCGCCCCTGGAGTCTACTCCGTAGCGCACAGTGTCTTCGAGGTCTCCTCCCTGGGCGCCGATTCCAGGAATGAGCAGTGGCAGGGAGGGACATTCGGCGCGGACACGCTGCAACTCCTCAGGGTGAGTAGCCCCGACAACCAGGCCGACGTTGCCCCTGATGTTCCATTGAAGCGCCTTCCGCGCCACTGCCATGTAGAGCGGTGCAGTCCCCGTCGGGCCGGTGCATTCGAGGGATTGGAAGTCGGAGGAGCCAGGGTTTGAGGTACGGCAGAGGACGAAAACACCTTTTTCACTGTACTCCAGGAACGGCTCCAAGGCGTCGGAGCCCAGGTAAGGGTTCACTGTAGCCGCATCGACGCCCATGTTCTCGAACAGGGCGCGGGCGTACATTCGAGAGGTATTGCCGATGTCGGCTCTCTTGCCGTCAGCGATGGTGGGGATGTCCACGGGGATGCTTTCCAGCGTGTGCTGCAGGGCGATCAGGCCGTCTTTCCCCATAGCCTCATAGAAGGCGAGGTTTGGCTTGTAGGCGCACACCAGGTCGCACGTGGACTCCACAATGCGCCTGTTGAACTCCCCAACAGGCACCCCAGGCATCAGCGCGGGGTCAGGGTCCAGCCCGACGCATAGGAGGCTTCGATTCCGCCTGGAGGCGTTGAGCAGCTTCTGCAAGAAAGTGATGGGTCACCCCCGTGGACAGGACTCCGTGGCTATTATATCTGGTTGGTCAGCCGGCCGCACGGGATTGCTATAATACTCCACGGCCAAGAACGGCCGGTCGTGCGGAGACTTTGATGGACTACCGGGAAGCTGAGAGATACGTCCTGAGCCTGACCGACTACGAAAAGACTCCGTTCGTCGCATACACGGCCACCACCTATGACTTGAGACGCGTGGAGGACCTGCTGGCGCGGTTGGGCAATCCCCACCTGGTGGCGCGGACGGCGCATGTCGCCGGTACCAAGGGCAAGGGAAGTACCACGGCGATGATCGCCTCGGTACTTAGTGCCTCCGGCTACCGGACTGGGCTCTACACTTCGCCCCATTTCCACAGCCTGCGGGAGCGCATCAGGATCGATGGCGCCATGATAAACGAGAGCGAATTCGCCAGCGCTACTGAGAGGGTCCAGCGTGCGATAGAGGCGATGAACAACAGGACTGGCGCCGGCTTGCTCACCACCTTTGAACTGTTAACTGCGATCGCGTTCTACCATTTTGCACAGGGCGGAGTGCAGTACCAGTCTGTCGAGGTTGGATTGGGGGGACGCCTGGACGCCACGAATGTCGTGCAAGCTGGGGTATGTGTGATAACATCCATCTCCCTCGACCATACCGAAGTGCTGGGGAAGACGCTCCCCGCGATCGCAGCGGAAAAGGCCGGCATCATAAAGACCGGCACCACTGTGGTGTGTGCGCCGCAAGCCCCCGGAGTCGACGCAGTTATCGCCGGGCGGTGCCGGGGGGCGGGCGCCAAACTGGTCCGGGTCGGCGCCGACGTATCCTGGGAGGCAGGCGCATTTGATTCGAACCGACAGGCGCTCCGGGTCCACGGCAGGTTGGGTGACTACGAAGTTGAGATACCCCTCTTAGGAGAGCACCAGATGGAGAACGCGGCCTGTGCGGTAGCCGCCCTCGAAGTGCTGGCCGAGCAGGGTGGGCGCATTACTGCGGAAAGCATTTCCAGCGGGCTCGCCTCGGTCGCCTGGCCGGGCAGACTTCAAGTGCTTGGCAACAGGCCGTGGTTGGTTTGCGACGGGGCGCACAATGC
>JACPRR010000256.1 GCA_016189825.1 Chloroflexota bacterium | reverse complement strand
GGCTACGGATTCTTCCCCTTCGCAGAGCTCAGGGTCAGAATGACAACAACTCTTTTTCATAACAGTGATAATGCCAGGCAACAATAACTAGTTCGTTTGTATTAAGAGCCAGCGCAGGCGGAGGGATAACGAAATGGGAGTCAAGATACTGTGGCTGATGGAACACCCCGGGGACGCGGGCCAGGAGGATGCCGCGCGTCCCGATAAGGACCTGGTCTACGGTAACATGCTCAAGTTCATGAAGTCGGTCGCCCGTCCGGGCACCGAGATCGATGTCAGGCATGTCGAGCACGGGACTCACGCGAACTGGCTCCTCTACCCCCGGACAGTGGCCAAGGTCAATATGCTGAACATGGCCCTGCAGGCAGAGAAGGAAGGCTACGATGCCGTTTTCGGCGGTCTCTGCTTCGGCGACTTCTGTGTCGAAGAAATCCGCCAGGCCGTGACCATACCGGTCCTTGGCGCCGGGGAGTCGGCAATGCTTCTGGCGCAGTTGGTGGGGAAGCGGTTCGCCATTGTCACCGTGGCCCCGCGCTACCTCCATCCCTTCGAATGGAACATCCGGGTCAGAGGGTGGGAAGACCGCGCCATAGAGCACAGGCCGGTGAGGTATTTCGAGCCCTGGTACTGGGACGCGATGGTCGAGGCCCACCACGGGCGGCCGGAAAAGCTGATCGCCAGCTTCGAGAAGGTGGCGCTGGAATGCATCGCCGATGGCGCCGACACCATAATCTGCGGCTGCGCGCCCTGCGGGGCCACCCTCGCGATGAACGGCTACCACCAGGTCGCCGGTACCGGCGTGCCGCCGGTGCCCGCGGTCGCAGCCGAGGTTAAGCTCGCCGAGACCATGGTCGACCTGCGGCGGTCTTGCGGCCTCACCAAGACCGAGGCGGAAGTTGGCCCGTTCCGCACCACGCCGCCGGACGTGGTGGACAGGATCCAGAAAGACTTCGGCTTTGCCAAATCAAATACTCAAGGAGGGTGTTATGGGGACAAGAATACTGTGGCAGTGGGAGATCCCCGAGGAGCAGAACGTCTTTGACGGCACTCACCCGGACAGGACTCTCGTCTATGATAAGGTCCTCAGCTTCATGCACTCCGTTGCCAGGTCCGACACCAGGATAGAGATAGGCCATGTGGAGAAGGGAACATATGCCAACTGGCTGCTCTACCCGCGGACCGTGGCGAAGGTTGCCATGATGAACAGCGTAATCCAGGCCGAAAAGGCCGGGTATGACGCCGCCCTGGTCGGCCTGGGCTACGATGAGTTCTTCCTCCAGGAATGCCGGCAGGCGGTGCGCATGCCGGTGCTGGACGCCGGGGAATCCGGCATGCTGCTGGCCCAGCTCGTGGGCAAGAGGTTCGCCGTTGTGACCGTGCACGACCGGTACATCCACCCCCAGGAGTGGAACATCCGCACCCACGGTTGGGAAGACCGGGCGATCAGGCACAGGCCAGTCAGGTCTTTTCGGCCCTGGTACTGGGACGCAATGGTGGAGGCCCACCACGGCCATCCTGAGAAACTGATTGCCAGCTTCGAAAAGGTCGCTCTCGAATGCATCGCTGATGGCGCCGACACCATCATCTGCGGTTGCGCCCCCTGCGGCGCCACACTTGCGATGTGCGGCTACCATCAGATCGGCAAGACCGGTGTGCCGCTCGTGCCCGCGGTGGCGTCCATGGTGAAGCTCGCCGAGACCATGGTTGACTTGCGTCGGGCAGGTTGCATGATCAAGACTGAGGCTGAGGTTGGCCCCTACCAGACTACTCCTCCGGATGTGATAGCCCGCATCCAGCAAGATTTCGGCTTCGCGCAGGCACGCCCGGGCAAGGACAAGGTTGCTGCACCGTAAGGGTGCGTGGAACCCCGGCAACTGAGGATCGGGGTCCTCCCCGGGGAGTATTTCACTGCCTCCCGACGTTGAAAAGAAAAGGGTCTTCCACGGGTGGTGGGTGCTCATCGCATCTTCCGCCATCTCCCTGTACACGTCCGGCATCATAGGCTACGGCTTCACCGCCATCTTCGAACCGATGGCAAGGGACCTCCACTGGAGCTACGCCCAGGTCTCCCTGTTCGCTTCGCTTCGGGGGCTGGAGACCGGCCTCCTGGCGCCGGTCCTCGGTCTGCTCGTTGACCGCTGGGGCCCACGGAAGATAGTCCTGGCCGGCTCGGTCCTCCTCGGCCTCGGGATGGCGCTGCTGAGCCGCGTTAGCACCCTGCCGATGTACTATGCAGCCAGCATCCTGATCGCGACCGGCATGAGCGCGTTCAACTCGGCTGTATTGCTCACCGCGGTGGTCCACTGGTTCCACAGAAGGGTGGCGACGGCCAGCGGGCTCTACCTCTGCTCCTACGCGGTGGGCGGCCTGCTGGTACCCCTGGTCACATACCTTGTTGACACCTTCCACTGGCGGCAAGCGCTGGTCATCCTTGCCATGGGAGCATGGGCTGTCGGCATCCCGATGTCGCTGTTGATACGCCTGAGGAAGGACGGAGGCAGGTACCTGACAGGCGAATCCAGTCCCGCGCCGTCGCAGCCGCCGAACGCGGCGCCGGCGCAGGTTGAAAGTCCGGGTCTTCAGCCCGGGGAAGCGGTGCGGACCAGGGCCTTCTGGCATGTGTCGCTCATCTCGCTGTGCATGAACGTCACCTCCGCCTCTGTGCTCTTGCACGTGATGCCGTACCTCAGCAGCATAGATGCAACGGCCAGGTCGGTGGCCAGCTTCATGGCCAGCGCCATACCTTTGACCAGCATTGCGGCAAGGGCGGGTTACGGCTGGCTGGGCGACAGGGCGGACAAGAGAAAGCTCTCTGTCCTGGCCATGGTTTTCATCGCACTCGGAATGGCGTCTTTCGGCGCCATTTCGGCAACTAAACTGTGGCTAATTTTCCCCTTCATCCTGTTCTTCGCCTTCGGCTGGGGAGGCATGATCACCATGAGGACAACGCTCGTCCGCGAGTACTTCGGCCGAAGCAGGTTCGGCACCATACTCGGCCTGGCGAATGGCGTCATGGTAATCGGGGACGTTTCAGGACCGTTCGTGGCCGGGTGGGCCTACGACCGCTGGGGCAGCTACCATGGTGTCTGGTTCGCCTATGCGGGAGTCGCCGCCGCAGGTGCGGTCCTTGCCCTGACCATGCCCGCGGTCTCCGCGCTCAAACGGCGTGACAGTGCCCGGGACGTCTGACCATCCCGTGACGCCAAAGCAAGCCGGCGCAGGGCTCCAACCGGGAAGGTCATGTTGACTTCGCCCCGCGCCTTAATATAACCTACGTATCATGTATGAAGTTGTGTGGCCCCGCGGCAAGTCCACTGTTGCAAGCACCGCCCTCGCCAGACGCCTCGACACTCTGAGCGGCAAGACCATCGGCGAGCTATGGAATCTGGTCTTCCGGGGCGACAAGATCTTCCCCATCCTCGAGGAGGAGCTGTCAAGGCGATTCCCCGGGGTCAAGTTCGTGCGGTACGAGACCTTCGGTCCCACCCACGGACCCGATGAGGCAAAGGC
This sequence comes from Chloroflexota bacterium, assembly GCA_016189825.1. Lineage (GTDB taxonomy): Bacteria > Chloroflexota > Dehalococcoidia > JACPPY01 > JACPPY01 > JACPRR01. The sequence goes on along the minus strand of JACPRR010000256.1, from coordinate 87 downwards.
GATCAACGAGCTGCCGGGCAAGCTCAAGCAGTACTCCTGCGACGCTGTGATATCCGGGGTAGGCTGCTGAGGGAGCTGCACGCCCGC
>JACPRR010000260.1 GCA_016189825.1 Chloroflexota bacterium | reverse complement strand
GCGAAGTGCAGGGCAGACAGGTCTATTACCGGGCCAACGACAGGTGCCCTATCTTCATCGAGATCAAGAACATCGTGAGGAAGACCTTCGGTGTGGCTGATGTCCTGAGGCAAGCTCTGGCGTCGAAGGCAGACGAGATACGGGTAGCTTTCATCTTCGGCTCCGTTGCCAGAGGCGCCGATGATAGGAGAAGCGATGTTGACCTTATGGTGGTGGGAAGACTCTCTTTCGGAGACGTGGTCTCGTTGCTCTCTGCGGCAGAGGAAGAGTTGGGGCGCGAGGTCAACCCTGTTGTCTACCCGTTCGCCGAATTCAAAAAGAAAGTAAAGGAAGACCATCACTTTGTTAAGTCCGTGCTTGAGGACGAGAAGATATTTGTGATAGGCGATGAGGATGAGCTTAGAAAACTGGCTGAACGATAAACTAATCGTGAGACATCGCGCCTCGGCAGGTGAAATTGTTGAACTGCTGCATATCTGCGACCGCGACCTGGAAAAAGCAGAGATAATCGAACTCGGTCCGGATTGGCGATTGAGTATTGCCCATAATGCGGCTGTTCAGACTGCTAAGGCAGCACTGGCGGCAGCCGGCTATCGTGCCCGGAAAGAGGGGCAGCATTATCTTGTTCTGCAATCTCTCGCTTCCACCATCAAGACAGACACCTCCGTGATTGACCAGTTAGATAAGTTCCGCCAGAAACGCAATATCAGCGACTATGAGAGAGCCGGAATGGTCACGGAACAAGAGGCCGAAGAGATGATAGCTTTGGCGAAACAACTTCGCGCTGATGTGGAGCATTGGCTCCGCGTTCGTTACCCCCACCTCGCCAAGGCGATATAGATGCCCACCTATCTCAAGGACAGGATAAGGGAAGGGAGGTCGATATGGAAAAGATAAGGGTATTCTACGATAAAGAGGGCCAGACGCTGACTGTCTGGTTCGATGATCCATCGAAGGAACATATCACCGAGGAAACAGGAGACGAAGTTATCCTGATCAAGGACAAGGCCGGCAGGGTCATCGGGTTCGAGCGGCTCAATGTGGTCTTTCCAGCGGAAAGCGAAGGCGGCATTCCGCTTGAAGCGATAACTGTCTAACCCGTGCGGGCTACCCGGGGACACAGGTACCTCGTTGCGATGATACCTAGACATTAGATTCACCCTCACCCTAACCCTCTCCCTCGATGGGAGAGGGGAGAGCTAATGTATATGGACTTTCGCAACCAAGTGTTAGGCCGAGCCTACTGCTGGTACCCTACGCGCCTGCATTGCGCCGGCGTCCGCTCAAGCACGGTGCGGTCCGCTCCATATGCTAGACGCTTCTGCATGGCGGGTGCTAGAATGCGGCCATGATGGAGCCGGCGCGAGAGCAGGATGCCTCCGGGGAGGCCCCGGAGGTTACCACCGCCGACCTGGCGGGCTTCTGGATACGGCTGGCCGCCTTCGTCATCGACATGGCGATAATCGCCGGCGGAAGCTGGGTGGTCTCCTTTACCATCGGCCAGGCCATGGGCGTCGCAGACCCCTTCCAGTTCCCGCCGGTAATCCGCAAGTCTTTCCTGGGCGTAATCGGCATCGCCGGCGGCTTCTACTTCCCCTGGCTATGGAAGCAGACAGGGCAGACCCTGGGCAACAGGGCGCTGGGTATCAGGGTGGTGCGCACCAGGTTCTACGGGCTGGGTTGGACCTGTTGTCTGCTCCGTTTCCTCGGCTACCTGGTGTGCTGGGCCCTGCTCGGAATACCGTTTGCCCTCGTCGGTTTCGACCGCAAGAAGCAGGGCCTGCACGACAAGATGGCTGACACCTACGTCATTATGCTTCCCAAGAAGAAGGTGAGGGTCGCCCGCCCACATGCGCATGCAGTCGAACACGCCTGAAGTACGGGTCCGTTACGCGCCAAGCCCGACCGGGCATCCCCACGTGGGCAACATCCGGACCGCACTGTTCAACTGGCTTTTCGCTCGCCATGCCGGCGGGCGGTTCATCCTGCGCATCGAGGACACTGACACCGCCCGCATTGTGCCCGGGGCGACGGAATCGATCCTCGACAGCCTGCGCTGGCTGGGACTGGACTGGGACGAAGGGCCGGAGGCGGGCGAAGAATACGGCCCGTACATCCAGTCGCAGCGTCTCGCCCTCTACCGCGAGGCCGTACGGCGGCTGCTCGAAGGCGGCCACGCCTACCGGTGCTACTGCTCGCCACAGCGGCTGGAGCTGATGCGGGCCGAGCAGATGAAGCAGAAACTGCCCCCGGGATATGACCGGCACTGCCGGGACCTCTCCAGCGAGCAAACCAGGGACTATGAGAAGGCCGGCGTGAGGCCGGTGGTCCGTTTCAAGATGCCGCTGGAAGGGACGACGGTATTCTCCGATATCATACGGGGCGAGGTCAGCTTCGAAAACCGGCTGATCGACGACTTCGTGATACTGAAATCAGATGGCTTTCCCACGTATCACCTCGCCAGCATCGTGGATGACCACGCCATGGTCATATCGCACGTTCTACGCGCGGAAGAGTGGCTATCCAGCACGCCAAAGCACGCGCTCCTGTACTCGGCTCTCGGCTGGCAGCCGCCGCGATTCGCCCACCTGCCCATGATACTGGGCCCGGACCGCTCCAAGCTGAGCAAGAGGCACGGCGCGACTTCTACCGTGGAATACCGGGACGCCGG
>JACPRR010000261.1 GCA_016189825.1 Chloroflexota bacterium | reverse complement strand
GCCTGGGGCATAGATACGAGTTACCATGCCCACGGCTTCAGCCGTGGGTGGGAATCCACGGATTGTGGACACACAAGGAGGTCAACCATGCCCACCGCCAGCAACTTCGAGACGCTCGAGCTGGAAAGTCGAAACGGCATTGCCACCATCAACTTGAACCGCCCCGAGCGGCTCAACGCTCTCAACAACAAGATGACCGAGGAGATATTAGACGTCCTCGGGCTGGTGGAAAAAGATGAGAGCATCAGCGTCGTGGTCATCACCGGGGCCGGCCGCGCCTTCAGCGCCGGCGCCGACATCAAGGAACGCTTCCTTGGCAAGATCGAGGAAAGAAGACAGGGCATGATCGACGACATGACTGATGACTTCAACGAGAGAGCACCCCTGGCGCTCGCGGCCGTGCGGAAGCCGGTTATCGCCGCGGTAAACGGCCTAGCCATTGGCTGGGGTTGCACTATCACCCTGGGATGCGACATGAGGATCGCGTCGACAGAGGCCAGGTTCCGGTTGCCCTTTGCAGCCGTCGGCATCAGTCCCGAGATGGGGTCCACCTACTACTTGCCACGCCTCGTCGGGCTGGGGATGGCCTGTGAGTTGGTACTGACCGCCCGCATGGTCGACGCCGCTGAGGCGAAGGAAATCGGGCTGGTAAACCGGGTGGTTCCGGCGGGCGACTTGATGAAGGTGACCTACGAGATTGCCGAAACCATCAAGGCGTTGCCGCCTCTGGCCGTCCGCGTGTCGAAGAGGCTTCTCCACCAGGGGTTGAGAAACGATCTGACTACGCAACTGCGACACGAGGCTTTCGCCGTCAACTACTTGCGGGGAACGAAAGACCACGAAGAGGCAGCCATGGCTTTCGTGGAAAAGCGAACTCCTGTGTTCAAGGGCCAGTAGCCTTCAAGTCGTGAACATGGCCCCGGCATCGTAATCAGTGGATATCGGGGTAACTCGATTCGCCCGCAATGCCATGGTGAGAGAACCATTGAGGTGTCTCCGCTACCCTAGGCTGAAGCCTGGGGCATCCTTCCGCGGAAGGACGCATTCCCATGCCCACGGCTTCAGCCGTGGGTGGGAATCCACGGATCGTGGCGGCACTGCCTCGCCCGCCCGGGGCCGGCCATGCCTTTCTCGTGCGAGCTCACCGTTACATATTTGCGATAAGCAGCCCATATTTGTAACATAAGTGTGAGAAGTGAGCGGTAGGGAGGATGCGACACCGCCAGGCGCTACAGCCGCCATGGATGACTCCCGACGCCACAGGGTATCCCTCGCATGAGCATCATTGCTAGAGTAAGGACCACGGCGGCGCGACTTGCCGGGCGGGTGGCTGACATCTTCGCCGGCGATGCCGATGCGTTGAGCTTGACGGTACTCAAAGTACTGGCCGTAGCGGGTCCCGTATTCTTCTTCTGGGCGCTCGAATCGATTCGGCAAAGCTTGTTTGGCGGCGCCTACGACTCTGTGCAGATAAACCTTGCCATGGCTACCGTCGTCACCGTGTCAGCCTACGCCTTCTCCCGCGTCGTGTTCGGAGAGGTCGAAAGAATACAAAAGCAGGTGGTACGGCGCAACCAGGAACTCACGGTGCTGAACACGGTGGCCTCAGCGGTTAACCAGTCGCTGAGCCTGGACGTGGTGCTTCAGAAGGCGCTTGATAAGGCCCTCCAGGTAACCGGGGCGGATGCGGCGGAGATATTCCTGCTGGACGAGAAGACCAACGAGTTGTCGCCGACCGCGGGAGGGGGCGAAAGCCTTGGACCGTTGAGCGCGACCCGGTTCAAGATCGGCGAGGGCCCGGTGGGCAGGGCCGCCTTGACCGCTGAGCCAGTCATTATTGACAACCTTCCGGCCACCCCTTTCTTCGACACCGGGACCGCGGCCGGCGACATGAAACTGGTCGCCTGCCTGCCTTTGGGGTCAGGCGAAAACGTGGTAGGTGTGTTTGTCATTGGCGCGCGCAACCGCAGCAGCCTGGGCTCGGATGACATACGCCTGCTGGTCAACACCGGCACGCATATCGCCGTCGCCATCGAAAACGCCCAGTTGCACCAGAAGGTCCGGGCGGCTGCAGCCATAGAAGAACGGGAGCGAATCGCTCGAGAAATGCACGATGGCGTCGCTCAGGTGCTGTCCTACATCAACGTCAAGACACAGGCAGTGAAGAGCTTCCTCGATTCCGGCCATCTCGACGCCACCCGTGCTCAACTCCAGGAGCTTGAGGATACCTGCCAGGAAGCATATGCCGATGTCCGGGAATCCATCCTCGGGCTCAGATTGGCCACGGCCAACACGGCACTGGTGCCCGCGCTGAAGGAGTTCATATCCCATTTCCTTCAGACGAGCGACCTGGAGGTGACGCTGGAGACGGATGAGGACAATCCACCGGCATTGTCCCCGGCGCACGAAGTGCAGATCATACGAATTGTGCAAGAGGGGCTCACCAACATAAGGAAGCATGCTGTGGCCAAACGTGCCTGGGTGCGGCTGGCAACCACGGGAAACCTTTTCGAGGTCACCATCACTGACAACGGAAAGGGATTCGATGCCAGCCACCTTCCCAAGGGCGAATGGCCCCAGTTTGGCCTGCGAACGATGAAGGAAAGAGCTGAGTGCATCAACGGGACGCTCGACGTGGTCTCCGCCCCCGGACAAGGAACGAAGGTCGAGCTCAAGGTCCCTGTGTCAGGAGGTGTTGGGCTATGAGAGTACTTCTGGTTGACGATCACACACTGGTCCGCAAAGGCATCGCCAGCCTGCTCGCCGCCCGCAACATCGAGGTAGTCGGCGAGGCCGCCAACGGCGCCGAAGCGGTTGAAAAGGCCCGCGCCTTGAAGCCGACGGTGATATTGATGGACGAGCAGATGCCGGTCTGCAGCGGGCTCCAGGCGACCAGGCTCATCAAGTCGGAAATGCCGGACATCAAGATAGTGATGTTGACCGTAAGCGACGAAGACGAGGACCTATTCGAAGCAATCCGTTCCGGCGCGGACGGCTACATACTGAAGAACCTCAAGGCCGAGGAGTTCTTCCACCTGCTGTCAACATTGGACCGCGGTGAGACCGCCATCACTCCTGCCCTCGCGAACCGCGTGATCACCGAGTTCGCGCGGCGCTCAAGCGCCGCGACCGACAGGAACGAAGAGCCCTTGACGGCGCGCGAACTCGAGGTGCTGCACCTGGTCGCAGCCGGCTCGCCCAACAAAGAGATAGCCAGCCGGCTCATGGTCAGCGAAAACACAGTAAAGTTCCATCTGCGTAACGTGATGGAAAAGCTCCAATTGAGAAACCGGACCCAGCTCGCAGCATACGCCATCAACAAGGGCATCGTGCCGCCGCGCCGCGAGAGCTAGCGCACAGTGTATCAGTCCGCTTTTCCCAGTTATTTCACTACTAATTTCCTACCCATCTGGTTAGGAAGGCCTATCCTTTGTATCCTCTGTAACACTACTCAGATTGATATAACAGAAACGTAACGCCGGTAGCATAATATGATGCAAAAGCGTAACGTTTGGTCTGTGCATGGAGGGGAGATTTGAAGCGAACGAAGCTCATCGTGATCAGTCTGCTATCCATTGTGGCACTCAGTATCGCCGGTGGAATCAGTTACGCAGCAACTGTCTACCTCAAGACAATCAACGCACATGTGAAGATCGTCGGAACTGCCGATATCTCATTGTTCTCCGACGCTGCGGCGACACAGCCCATCGGCATGATCGAATTCGGCGACATGCCCCAGGGCTCTAGCCAGTCCAAGACGTTTTATGTCAAGAACATTGGCACCGCCGACGTCACGGTTTCTTCCGGGACGAGCACCGTCCCGTCTTCAGCCGGCGCCCTTACCATGACCTTCGATGGCGCCTCGCAGAAAACGCTCGATCCGGGCGGTATCTCCAAGGTTGTCGCCACGCTCACCGCTCCCAGCACAGCAACGGTGGGCGACCTCAGCTTTAGTGTCAGCGTCAACTTCGTCGACGCCACGGGTGGAACGACCCCTACCACTACACCCACAACGACCACCAGTCCAACTACAACGCCCACGCTGGTCAGCTACTCCGCTGTCATACGGCCGCTCCTGAACGCCAACTGCGTTGGTTGCCACGTGGCTTCGGGCGGCCCGGCAGGCGTCAGCCTCACCACCTATGCCGGCCTGATGGCGGTGGTGACGCCGGGCAACGCCTCGACCAGCCTCATCTACAAGGCGCTCAACGGCAATGGCGTGACCAAGATGCCGTTCGGCGGGTCGCTCACCGCAGCACAGATTCAGTCTGTTGCCGATTGGATCAACCAGGGGGCGCTCAACAACTAGCCCCGGCAACGCGCCCCGGCTGCGAAGCTGACCTGCGAAGATGGAGGGGGCCAGCCGCCTCCCTCTCCATATGTCAACGCCGTTGACAACGAAAAGGGACAATGCTATCTTGTCGCCGTTTCCCAGGGTTCCCAGCAACACTACTCGTACCTCAGACGCGGCGGCCACATGGCGGAGTATACTTTGAGTGCTGCCGGAGCTATTCACGCTCCGGCCGGACGAGAGGCCAGGTCATGAAAGACTTCGAAGTCATTGACGCCCATGCCCACCTGGTTAGAAACCCGGACGAGGAGCTTCACTACTGGGTCAATCGATTCCCGGGAAGGCGCGAACGTGACAGGTTCGGGACACCAGGGTCAAGGATAGCAACATAGAACTGCCTGACGGCAAAATGCACTTCCAAGCGCTTGGCCAGGGTGCGCCAATCGTACTATTGCACAGCAATGCCAGCTCAGTCTGGTCCTGGTCTCGGGTCATCGGACCACTGGCGAAGAGCAACGCCATATACGCCCTGGATACCATGGGCCAGGGAGATTCCGGTAAGCCTTCCCGAGAGTACAGGGTCAAAGACTACGCTGCAAGTGTGGTTGACTTCATGACGGCGGCCGGCCTCGGCAGGGCTTCTTTGATAGGCAATTCGGTGGGCGCCATTATCGCTGTGCAATTAGCGGCTGAGTACCCGGACAGAATACGCCGGCTGGTTCTCGTAGGTTGTCCCTGCCGCGAGACAGAGGAGGAACACCGGCTCGCCATGGCTGCCACGAGGGCACGCCTGGACAAGAATTGTGTGCCGATCCCTCGTACCCTCGAAGACCTGAGACAGCACTACGTAAATGTCAGTCCGGAGCTGCTAGCCAGGGTGAACGAGGATCAGGCAAAAGCCGGAGTGTGGGCCTGGAAGAGCTCAGCAGCCAGCCATGACTGTGATATCGTGTCCGCTCTCAGAAGGATCAAGGCCAAGACGCT
>JACPRR010000269.1 GCA_016189825.1 Chloroflexota bacterium | reverse complement strand
GGCCCCCCGGCCCTCGGCTGCGGCGAAGGCGGGTCGAGGGGCAGGATGTCCCCGCCCCAGTGCAGCCCGTTCTCATCTTCCCTGGCCATGCCCATGAGCTTCTCGTACGCGGCGCGCGCCTTTGCGCTGCCCGCCGTTTCGAGGGCAAAGGAGAGGAGGGACATGGTGTACGGTTCGGTCGTCTCTTGCACCTTCGTCTCCAGGTAGGCAGCAGCCTTCGCGGAGGCCACTTTCTCCCCTGCCTGCATGAGCGCCGAGGCGACGTAGGCGGCGAGCGCCGTCTTGCCCTTGATACCGCCCATCATCTCCTGGTGGACTACCATGCCCACCTGGTCGAACGAGCCGTCGGCGTTCTGGTGCGATACTATCCAGGACCGGGCGGCATCGAGCACCCCATTATCGATGTAGATCAGGTCCTTCGCCTGCGAGAAGCTCTTGAGAACGAAGGCGGTAAGCCACAGGCTGCCTTCCTTGTCCTGGCTGCCGAACGCAGAGAAGCTGCCGTCGCTGTGCCGGTAGGTCAACTGCCTCTGGTAGCCGGTGAGCATGAGTTTCTCGGCCTTGGCCATTATCTCGGGCTTGAGCTGCCCGCTGTCTTTGAGGTACCTGGTTATGAACACGTCGGGCGCGAACACAATCATGTTCTGCTCGCCGCAGCCGAAAGGCATCTGGAGCAGCGCCTCGAGGCCGTTCACCGTCTGCGTCAGATAGCTCGAGGTCAGCGCCAGGTACACGCGGCCGGATCCGTCCACGATTCCCGGCGGGAGCGAGGCATCGAGCGTCTTGATATCGCCGGGGGCAAGGCTGAGGTTGTCGACCATCTCCCTGGCCACGCCCTCAGGCTCCACGATGAGCGTCTTGATCACGGCGTCGGCAGCCTGCGCGCTTTGCGCCGTCACCTTGACATCGCTGGTGCCCAGCGCTGTCGGCCGTATCCGGAACTGCGCCGCGCCGATATCGTTCGGCGCGATAGTGATGCTCCTGGTATCGCTTTCGAGCAGATCGAACCACCCCTTCTTCTCCACCTGCACCTGCACTGTCTGCGCTGTGTCGAGGTAGTTGTAGACCGCGACGCTCAGCGGGAACACCTCGCCCCGCACCGCCGAGTAGGGCAGGTCAACCGAGAGAAAGAAGGGCTGGAACGCCTTGAGTTGCGCCTCGCCGATGCCCAGGCCGTGAGTCTGGGAAATGGCGACCGCGCGCAGCATCCAGGTCGTTACCGAGTCGGGGACGGTTACGTTCAGGGTCGTCCTGCCGCTGGCGTCGGTGACCACCTCCTGCCACAGCCAGGTCTCGGGGAAGAACTGCCGGACGCGCTGCACGCTGGCCAGACCTTGGTCGGCGCGGGCGGCAGCCGGGGGCGCTGCCGGAGACGGGACAGGCAGCGCCCCCTCCTTCGCGGCCTCGATGGCAATGCCCCCGAAGGGGCCGCCGCGGCCGCGGAATACCTGGTTCTGGAACTGCTGGCCGCCGGGCACCTTCTTGTTGCTGAGCACGACGACCCCGGCTTCCTTGAAAGTATCGCTTGCTCCGCGCACCTTGATGGACTGCAACGGGATGACCTCGTGCAGCTCCGCCTGCGGGAGCATATAGAGCTTCTCCAGGTCGTCGAACACCTGCTTTAGATTGAGCCGGTTCTCGGCCAGTATGTACACCGACTTGTCGACGGCTGCGATGCCCACCTTCGCCTGCCCCTGCGTGGTCACGTTGACGCCCACGGCGTCGCCCGGTTTGGCCTGCGCCGTGGTGAAGCCCACTTTCACCTCCTGGGGATAGGCGCCGGCGACCTTGAAGGGCAGGTAGTCGGCGGCTATCTCAGCGTTGGGCAACACCTGGTAGACCAGGAGCTTGGAGCCGGGGGCCATGGCGGGCGTCAGGGTGAACGACAACTCGTCGCCCCGCGAGAAGTCGGAGAACACTACGGAGCCCCGCGCCAGTACCTCATAGTAGAAGTTGGTTGCCTCGCTCGTCGAATACACCCTGAACGTGGCCTTCTGGCCGACCTCCGCCCCGGCAGGGCTCGTCTGCTCGAGATGAATGAAGTTGCCCGTCGGCGAGTATCCCGATTCGATGGTTTTGGTCGTCGAGGCGCCCTGTGCGGAGCAGTCGATGGTGAGGGCCACCGCGTCCTTCGGCGGCGTGATCTCGACTAGCGCCTTGCCCTTCACGGTATTCACGTTCTTTTGCTCGGCGCTGACCGTGGTGAAGTCCTTGCGGAAATACGTTATCCTGGCGTTTACCCTGGTGTCGACCGGCAACTTGTCGGGCGTCTGGCTTACCACCAGGAAGCCGAAGGGCAGCCCGGGTTTGAAGATGGACCCCGAGGGTATCGACTGGAGCACCAGCGAGGACTGCGTGACCGTGAGCAGCTTTGTAGTCTTTTCGGTATAGCCGGTTGTCTTCTCGGCCACGGCGAAATCAAGCTGCACGTTCCCCTGCCCGCCGGCGGCGGGAACGCCGGCGACATAACCAGTGGCGGGCACGGTGAACTCCGCCTGGCCGTCGATGGGAATGGTCACCGTAGAATAGGTCTGCCACTGGCCCACGTAGCGGGTGGCCTTGATGGTGAGGTCGCCTTTCACCGGCTTTCCAAAACTGTAGGTCGCGGTCACCTTGCCCTTGATCTGCTCGCTGACCAGGAACCACTCGCGGGGGAGGTCGGGCACGACCTCATACTTCGGCAGCACGTACTCCTCGACGCGGACATCGAGCTGGGTCTTGTTCTTCGCCGTCGCGGCGTTGACCTTCCAGGCGCCGAGGTTCGGCTCAGTCGAAAGAGGCAGGTCCATGGTCGCCATGCCGTAGGCATCCGTCGAACTCACCGTTCGGAATACCTTCGTCCCCTTGGCGTCGAGCGCCTCGACAGTTACGGAATCGCTCACCGGCATCAGGTCGGGATCGAGGGTCAGCACGCGGATGTGGATGGTCTGGCCGGGCTTGTATATCGGCTTGTCGGTCTCAAGGAAGACCAGGTAGCTGTTGGATACGGCCACCTTCGCCTCGTCCCGGAATCCGGGCCCGCTGAGGGCAACCTGGTATTCGCCCTCCGGTATGTTGGGCACTTCGAGCTTGAGGGCGCCCGCGCCGCTCACCCTTTCCGTTGCCGCGGCGACAGGTTGCCCGTCCTTGAGCAGGGTGAGCATCACCTGGCCGGATGCGGGCGCGGCGCCATTGAACAGCGAGACGGGGATGACCTGCGTGGTCCCTGCCCTGAGCGCCGCCGGCAGCACCGCGGTGTAGCCGTCGACATTATCCGGCACCCGCTCGCAGGCAGGCGCGAGGGTGGCCAGCATGGCCGCGAGAAGAAAGACCGCCAGCCCTGTGGATTTCCGTCGCGTCTTCATGGCGTTGCCCCCTGTAGTTAAGTTCGTCCGTCCGGGAAGAATGTCCACCACTAGTAACGCAGCGGAGGCGAAAAGGGTTGCAGCCGCGTGCCGCGGCTCGCAACGGCGATTTCGGGCAGTTGCGGCGCTAACGGTTCGTGATTGAGTATCGCTTGTGGCAGATGAATTGAGCGTCTGTCAAGCAGGCTCTGACCTCGTATCATGCCAACTGTTACGTAACTGTACGAAATCAGGCAGTCAGGTATATGCGTTTGTTGTG
>JACPRR010000252.1 GCA_016189825.1 Chloroflexota bacterium | reverse complement strand
GACTAGAAAAGACAAAATAGACATCCCCCTCTGCTTTGCGATACACGCCTCGGGGCGAAGCAATCCCATTTAGCACGGGTGTGACAGCCAACAACCGGTTGGCGACAGGCGCGCCACCGGTTCGGTGCGGAAGGGGATTGCTTCGCTCCGCTCGCAAAAAGACTCTCTAGCTCGGCGGGGCTACGCGGGCTTCTTGATGGTGAAAGTATGCGTGTGGGGCGTCGTGCCGGTCGCCGTGGAAGTGACCACGACCTGCTCGCCTTTGCCTATCGAGGCGAAGTGCGCTTTCGTTAACACTGCTTGATGGGTGTGCGTGGCCCCGTCCGAGGTTATGGTCTTTCCGGCGGAAGGCGGAGAGTCCACATCCGCGCCGGAAATGGTGATATTGTGACTGTGATTAAAGTCGGTTGACGAAGCGACGATGAAGTCGGCGGTCTTCTTTTTGGCGCAGCCCGCAATTGCCTGGACCATCCCTCCCGCGGCGACGATGAACGTCGTGACGCCAATGCTTCCCAGGAGAAAACTACGCCGGGTGACCTTCGCCTCGAACAGCCTGGAACCTGTATTCGCCATGATTCACCTCCTTCGGAGCGTCACGCCCGGGCCTGGAACGTCCGGCAATCGGCGTGTGCCGAATGATCGTGGACGTCGACGTCCGGGGCGCAGCATTCGAGACTCTCGTTGAACTTGCACTCATCGGCGAGGCAAGCCCCGATTCCCCCTTTGACCTCCGCCCGCCCCGCCTTGGGGTTGCAGTATGTGTAGGTGCTGCATTCCGCGTGCGGCCCGACCATTATCCCGTGGGTGTGGCACCGGTTGTCCTGGTTGTAGGTGCACTGGGCCATACTGCATGCGCTTATCCGAGTCATATCCATAGTCTCCCGCCCTCCTTATGCTTAACGGACTGAGGCCGGCCTTGCGCCAACCCCGATAAGACTATTTTAAGCGTCCAATTCTCAAGAAGTCACAAAATGGAAGGCCGACGATGTTACAAAATGGTTTCATTATTCCACGTAACAAGCGCTTAACATGCCGGTAAACCAACCGTAAACAGGGCATCATCTCCGTGAAATGGGTCCCTGCGAGAATAGCGCCAGAAGGGCGGACCACCGCATGGCCAACATACTTATTGTCGCGAAGGACCGGTCGAGGGCGACGTCTCTGCAAACAGACCTGAGGCAGGCTGGACACAGGTGCATCGTGGCCCTGGACCATGCTGATGCTGCGCAGGCCGCTGGCAGAGTGCTCGACCTGGCTGTCGCCGACAGGGCCTCGTTCCTCTCCGATTCAGCTACCGGCCGGTGGCTGCAGAGCGCGGTGGAGAGCAGGCTATTGCCGGTAGTCCTCCTCGTCCCCGCACGGGAGTTGGAGCGGCTTGGGGGCGAACGGCTGGCGGACGACTTCGTCGTCGAACCATACCGCAAGGAAGAGCTGCTGGTGAGGGTGCAGAGGCTGTCTTCCGGCCTCGCCGGCAACGAGTGCGTCATCACCCGGGGGCCGCTGGTCATCGATGACGCCGCGCACGAGGTAAGCATAGGAAAACGGCGGGTTGACCTTACCTACACTGAATACGAGCTACTGAAGTTCCTGGCCAGCCACCCCGGCCGGGTGGTCACCAGGGAGACCCTGCTCGCCGAGGTCTGGCGCAACGATTCCCTGGCCTGTCCCCGCGCGGTAGATGTGCACATACGCAGGTTGCGAAGCAAGATCGAAGATGCCGACGATGTGTTCATCGAGACGGTGAGGAGCGTCGGCTACCGGTTCAAGCGCGCTATCGACCCGGGGGCAGTGGCCGGCCCTGCCCGGGACTATGACGGGTCTGCCCGGTTGGCCTCCGCTATGGCGTTTTCTGCAGCAAGCCCCGTGTCGCCCTCCGCGGTAAGCTAAGGATTCCCCGTTACACGTCCGTAACACAACCTTCATCCGAAAGCCGCCAGCCTCGAATACCCGCGTAATAATGTTCATCTATTATTGGAGCCATTCGAGGTGCTGCGTTTTTGCATGCACCTGATGAAAAGGAGACCAGCAAATGTCGATTGAAATCACCGCGGGCATTGTCTTCGTTGGACTGTTCCTGGCATGGGCGGTTGTGCCCAGCCTGTTGAAGAAGAAGCATGCTTCCCGGGCTGAGGATGAGCAGCCAGATCAGTCTGCGTAGGACGCTAAAGGAGGACCACCATGAAAGCATTTGGGCCTATTATCGAACCTATTTCCACCTGGTTGAACTCTGGTTCTTCGCGCCGGGACGCATGGATAAGGCGGGGCCTTCTCATCACGCTGATGGCGATGCTGCTGTTCGCTACCTTCTGGCTGGTCCCCGCCCGCGTGCTCGCCGCCGATCCTACCGGCGCCGATACCCTTAAGGATAATCCCAATATGCCGGTGAACATGGCCTGGACGCTGATCACTGGGTTCCTGGTCTGGTTCATGCAGCTCGGCTTTGCTTTCCTGGGCGCCGGGCTCATTCGCTCCAAGAACCAGACGAACTACTGGACCAAGAGCTTCATGGACTTCTGCATCGCCTCGCTGGGCTTCTGGGCGTTTGGGTTCGCGCTCATGTTCGGGGGTTCGAAGCTGTTCCCGGGCCTCGATGATGGCAACAGCTTCGTCGGCTTCTCCGGCTTTTTCCTCAGCGGGAGCGCCTATGACGTGTCAACGATAATGATGTGGTTCTTCCAGATGGTCTTCGCGGCCACCGCAGCCACCATTGTGGCCGGGGCGGTAGCGGAGAGGATGAAGATAACCGGCTACCTGGCCTATGCCTTTGTCATCGGCGCCCTTGTCTACCCTATCTACGGCAAATGGATCTGGGGCGGCGGCTGGCTGAGCACGCTCTCAATCGCGGGAGCCACCGGCGCCAGGGATTTCGCCGGCTCCGGCGTGGTGCACATGGTGGGCGGCCTGGCTGCCCTGATCGGGGCGGCGATGGTCGGCCCCCGGATAGGGAAGTTCAACAAGGACGGGAGCCCGAACAACATCAAAGGCCACAACCTCCCCTTCGTGGTCATTGGCACCTTCATCCTGTTCTTCGGGTGGTTCGGGTTCAACCCGGGCAGCACCCTGGCCGCCACCGACCTGCGTATCTCTGTGATCGCGGTGAATACCTTCCTCGCCGGCGTGGCGGGGGCCGTTGTGGCGCTGTACTGGACGTTCGTGCGCACCGGCAAGATGGACATAATCGCCGGGTGCAACGGGTGTCTGGTCGGATTGGTTGCCATAACCGCTCCGTGCGCTTTCGTGCCCCCCTGGGCAGCAGTGCTCATCGGCGCCATCGCCGTTCCGTTCCTGGTCGCCACCGCCACCATTGTGGAGCGGGTCCTCAAGGTGGATGACGCGGTCGGCGCTGTCCCGGTGCACTTCGGCGGGGGGCTGTGGGGCCTGCTCGCGGTAGGCATCTTCGCCGACGGCACCTATCTGGACGTGAAGGGGCTCATCACCGGCGAGGGGGGGCAACTGCTTCTTCAGCTCATCGACATCGGCGCCCTGGTGGCATGGGTCGGAGCTACCATGTCCGTTGCCTTCTGGGTAATCAAGAAGACCATCGGCCTGCGCGCCAGCCGCGAGGAGGAGCTGAGCGGCCTGGATGTCCCCGAGCACGGCATAGAGGCCTATCCGGCGCAAACACCGGTGCTGGCGGGAGCCGCGGAAACGGACAAGGCGTAGAGATATGTGGCGTCTCCCCGGTTTTCTCGCGCAGCGCTAGTGGAGCGAACCGTTTCTCCTCTCCCTCGGTGGGTCCCATCGAGGGAGAGGAGGAGGCACGGATTGCTTCGTCCGAGGCGGGCTTCGCAAAGACGCAACGTTACGCTTGGATTCATTGCGGAAGACTGCCCCCCAATCTCGTCTTTGCGAGTCCTTCGGCTGAAGGACGAAGCAATCCCCTTCCGCACCGGCCCAAGGGTGCGCCGACGTTACCCCTCTGTTGGCTGTCACGCCCGCGCAAAATGGGATTGCTTCGCCCGAGGCGGGCCTCGCAAAGACGAATGTTTGTCCGGACTTGCATGAGCGAGCATGATCCAGCAACGCGTCATTCAAAGTCCTTCGGCTGAAGGACGAAGCAATCCCCTTCCGCACCGAACCCTGGCCGCGCCTGTCGCCATCCGCTTGTTGGCTGTCACACCATTGCAAAATGGGATTGCTTCGCCCCGAGGCGGGCCTCGCAAAGACAATTCCCGAACCGAGGCGCCCGCGAAACGTCATTCCGGCCCCTGAGCCGGAATCCAGGGCGGGCGTATGCAATACGCCCCTACGGCCGGACGGCAATGCGCGCCCTGGATACCGGCTGCAGTTTATCCTGAGCGCCACGCCTTCGAGTCCTTCGAGGGCCTCAGGAACCGTCCTTCGACAGGCTCAGGAACCGTCCTTCGAGGGCCTCCTCAGGAACCATGGCGCCGAAGGGCCGGTATGACGAACTTGCTCAAACTTTTGTTCCCGTTTCGCGGGACGCCCTCCGAACCCCCGAATCGCCGGGGCTGCGCAGGGCATGTGATATAATGTTTTTTAGTTGATTGCCCGATAGATGTGGCAGACGGGTAGAGTAGTTACTCTTTCTGGACGGGGGATGTAAGGTAATACCGTGTGGAGGACGCTCCGCGTGTCGCTCGACAAGCCCCGATCCCGCCACATGCCCGGCGGGAAGTTTTCCAGCTTTATTTCAACTCTGAACCCATGACCGCTTATTTGAGAAATTCCAGGGAGGAACAGATCTTGTGAAGACGACCTTGAAGAAGAGCAACCCGATTGCCGCCGCCGAGTCCAAGCCGCTTGATGCTGACGGGAGACTCGGTTTCCTCGCCGCCATCGTATTGTCTTCGGAGGAAGCAATCATGGGCGAGTCCCTGGATGGGACAATCACCAGTTGGAACCCGGCGGCCGAAAGGATGTTTGGCCACAGCGAGAAGGAAGCCCTGGGCAGGCCCCTGTCCATCATCGGCGCCCCCGACCGCATCCAGGAGTTCCGCTCCATCATCGACCGTGTCAAGGCCGGGAAGAAAGTCGAGCGTTTCGAGACCCAGCGGATGAGGAAAGATGGCAGGCAGATCGACGTTTCGGTAACTGTGTCTCCGGTGCGGGACCAGGACGGAAGACTGATGGGCCTCTCAGTCATCGACAGGGACATTACGGCGCTCAGGGAGGCCACGGAGTACGCCAGGCTGACCGACGAGAACCTGCGCTTCCTCGCCGCGATCGTGCAATCGTCTGAAGATGCGGTCATCAGCCAGGCCCTCGACGGCACAATCACAAGCTGGAACCCGGCCGCGGAAAGAATGTTCGGCTACAGCTACAAAGAAGCCCTCGGCAAGCCAATGTCCCTCATCGGCACTGCCGAGCGCATCCAGGAGTTCCAGACGATCATCGATCAGGTGAAGACGGGCAAGAAGGTCGAACGCTACGAGACCCAGCGAAAGCGGAAGGACGGGTCGCTTGTTGACGTCCCGGTCACCGTGTCCCCGGGGCGAAACCAGGAAGGGAAGCTCATGGGGCTCTCGGTAATCGACCGCGACGTCACCTTCCTCACGCAGGCATCGCAATACGCCCGGAGCCTCATCGAAGCCTCCCTCGACCCCCTG
>JACPRR010000259.1 GCA_016189825.1 Chloroflexota bacterium | reverse complement strand
GGACTGCACCAGTTCATCTCCCTTGCGAAGGGCATAGTAGTCGGTCATACAGGCGATGTAGTCAGCCACCTTGCGCTCGAGCTTGTCGGCGCGTTCGGCAAACTCCTGCGGCAAGTCGGCGGGATGGTGGGTGAAATGGTTGAAGAGATTCGAGACCACGCGCATGGCATGTAAGGAACCTTCCTGGCGGGCGCTTGGCTCGTAGACTCTTTCGAAGAGGAACTGGCGGAATAGGTTGACCGCGTCGAGCACCAGGGGGCTCATCCCGATAACGGGCCGGTCTGCCGTACCCGTGGCGCCTGTTGCCGCCCAGGAGTGCTCCACAATGTCCGCTATGGTGGTGTTTATCCTCTCGGAGATGCTGCCTCCCAGCGTTGTCGAGACCAGGGGCGGGATATCTGACTCGGAAATGATCCCGGCGCGGATAGCATCGGCTGCGTCATGGTTGATGTATGCGACAACGTCAGCGATCTTGCATAGCTCGGCTTCCACCGAGGAGACGTCCCCCCATCCCGGTCCGAGCACGTCGGCCTTGCCCTTGGAGTGCCGCAATATCCCTTCGCGCACCTCCCATGTCAGGTTGAGGCCGTGGCCGTTGTTTTCGAGCAAGTCGACGACTCTCAGGCTCTGTTCATTGTGCCTGAAGCCGTCGGTGCAGAGTCTGTTCAGCGTTTCTTCGCCCACATGTCCGAAGGGGGTGTGGCCGAGGTCGTGGCCCAGGGATATTGCTTCGGCGAGGTCTTCGTTGAGGATAAGCGCCCGCGACATGGATCGCGCCACCTGCGCAACTTCGAGAGTGTGCGTGAGACGGGTAACATAATGATCGCCCAAAGGGGCGATGAACACCTGTGTCTTGTGCTTGAGACGGCGGAACGCCTTGGAGTACAGGATCCTGTCCCGGTCACGCTGGAAAGCGGTCCGCATCGGGCAGGGTTCTTCCGGCCGCTCCCTGCCCCGGCTGTGCCTGCTCCTGGCTGCGAACGGAGACAGGCCTTCCTCTCTCGCTTCGCTGCGCTCTCGAATACCCAGGGATTCGATCACGAACACCCCCCGAGCCAGGCCAACGTCAAGCGCAGAGGGCGACTACGAGTGGGAATGGCCGCCCTTCGCAATGCTGGCTTCGACGTCCGCCACCAACTGCCGTGTGTGGTCGATCATGTCCGGGCTCACTGAGACCGAGGTGATCCCCCACCGCACCAGCTTCTCAGTGAGCTCGGGATAAACGGAAGGAGCTTGCCCGCAGATGGATGCGGTTACACCCTTGCTCGTGCAGGCCTTGATGAGACGCTCCAGCGCGATGGCGACGGCCTCGTTGCGCTCGTCGAATTTCTCGGCGAGTTTGCCGTTGTCCCTGTCGACCCCCAGCACCAGTTGCGTCAGATCGTTCGATCCGATGGATATCCCGTCGATGCCAGTCGCAATGAACTGATCGATCAGGAAGACGTTCGCCGGTATTTCAGCCATCATCCAGAGCTTGAAGTCGTCCGATTTGCGCAGCCCTGCTGCTTCCAGGTGGAGCTTGGTGGTCGTCAATTCGCCAACTGTCCTCACGAAGGGGATCATCACGTACAGGTTGTTGTAGCTTTCCCGGACTTTCTTGAGAGCCTCGATTTCGAGGTTGAGGACCTCGGGCTCAGCATTGTAGCGCGAGGCGCCCCTGTACCCTATCATGGGGTTCTCTTCTTGCTCCTCGTACTCCCTGCCGCCCCGCAGGTTTCGGTATTCGTTGGTCTTGAAATCAGTGGTGCGGTAGACAACGGGGCGCGGGTAGAATCCTCTGGCAAACACCTCGAGCGAGGCGGCCAGCTTATCGGTGAATTTCGCGCCGCGGTTCTGCTTCAGCATGAAGCGCGGGTGCTCCCGTATATTGTGGGCAATGATAAACTCGGCTCGCAGCAGTCCGACGCCATCGCAAGACATAGCGGCCACGCGTTCAACGAGGTCGGGGTCGGCGAGGTTCACGTAAACCCTGGTCTTCGTGGTGACCTTCCGCCGTATGGGTGTTGGGAGCGCCGGCCCGCGAGGGTCGGCCAACTGACCCTGGAATACCTTCCCGTTGAAGCCGTCGACGGTGACGAGCTGCCCATCGGCCAGCGTCTCCGTGGCGCGCGAGGTGCCGACAACGCAAGGTATTCCCAACTCGCGGCTCACGATAGCAGCATGGGCGGTCCTGCCGCCCTTGTCGGTGATGATTGCCGCGGCTTTCTTCATCGCGGGCACGTAGTCAGGTGTCGTCATCTCCGCCACCAGAACCTCACCCTGTTTCAACTTGTGTATCTGAGAGGGGCTGGAGACGATCTTGACCATTCCCGAGGCGATCCCCGGACAGGCGGCGACACCTTCAAGAAGGACCGTGCCCTGCAGATGAGGGATATCCTCGGTGACCTTGTTCTCTGTTGTGGTGACAGGGCGGGATTGAAGTATGAAAAGATTTCGTCCCTGGCGGGCCCATTCGATGTCCTGCGGGAACTGGTAGTGGTTTTCGATTTTCTTGGCTTCGCGGGCCAGGGCTATTATGTCGCCGTCGGAGAGCTTAGCGGAACTCTGCTTGGTGAAAGGAAGCGGGACCTTTATGTTAGGGTCGGCGCCGTCCCTTCGATCAGGATTTGCGATCAGGTGCCATTCTTGTGGGTGTACCTGCCGGTCGGCAATAGTCATATTTTCGCTGTTGACGACATAGAGGTCAGGAGTGATCTCGCCGGAGACGATGGATTCGCCGAGCCCGTAGACTGCTTCGATGATGATCTTGCTGCGGTCGTTGGTCAGCGGGTCCAGCGTGAACATGACGCCGGATACATCGGACTGGACCATCTTCTGCACCGGGACAGCGATATTCACTTTGAAGTGGTCGAAACCATGCTGGATCCTGTAGAAGATCGCGCGTGCCTCGAACAACGAGGCCCAGCACCCCTGAAGCGCCGTGAGCACCTCTTCTTCGCCGCTGACGTTGAGGTAAGTGCGCTGCTGGCCGGCAAAAGAGGCATCAGGCAGGTCCTCCGCGGTCGCCGAGGACCTGACAGCAACGCGGCCGCCGCCGAGCTTGCGATAGGCCTGTCTCACCGCATCCGCGATGGCGGGCGGCATTGGTGCGCTGACCACAAGTTGCTTGATGTTGTCCGAGACTTCCTGGAGTCGCTCGCTATCCGATCCGTCCACTCCGCTGAGGAACACCTGGATCGGCTTGTTTAGCCCGGCTGACTCTGCGAAGTAGACATAAGAATCGGCGGTGACAATGAATCCATTGGGGACCGGGATTTTCTCTCGGAGGAGTTCGCCGAGGTTGGCGCCCTTGCCGCCGGCAATGCCGATGGCATGTCTGTCCACCTCCTCGAACCAAACCACAAGCTTCTTTCCTGTATCCATAAGACGGGGTTGTCCTCCTCCGCCGAAGTCGTGGACATGAAAGGGAGAGCATATTATAGTGTACTGTCCATAAGGTGACAAATTGGTTTCAGCAGATTCGTTTTCCGTTGTTTGACACCCTATGGGACACTCGTTAGAATGGAGACGCGAGGGCAGACCGGCAGGAGGGAGCCGCATGATCGAGATGACCATCGACAGCATACGGGTGAGCATGATGAACTACCAGCGGGTGGTGATTCTCAAGGAGTCCGCCGCGGAACGGTACTTGCCTATCTGGATAGGTCCGGCTGAGGCTGATGCCATAGCTGTGCAGCTTCAGGGCGTCAATGTGCCCCGGCCTCTGACGCACGATCTTTTGCAGTCGATCATCGGCCAGCTCGGGGCGCGCGTGGACCATATCGTGGTCAACGACCTGCGCAACGATACCTTCTTTGCCCGGATAACACTGGTGGTTGACTCGACGAATCTGGAAGTGGATTCCCGGCCCAGCGACGCCATCGCGCTCGCAGTTCGTGCCAAGGCTCCCATCTACGCCGACGAGTCCGTCCTGGATAAGGCGGGAATATTCCTTGACACCAAGACCGGAAAACCCCTGGTTGGCGGCAAGGAAGGTTCTGCCGAGGGCGGTCCCGTGAGCGAGGAGGAAGCCAAGAACATGTCAGCCTTCTTGCCTTTCATCGACAGCCTCGACCTCGAGGATTTTGGCAAGCGCAAGTCCTAGGTAGCGCCTCTGGCGCTGCCTGCTTCTTTTCACGTTGTTCGACCAGGCGTCGGAGGCTATCTGAAAACGGTGCGCTACCTAAGCTCGCCCCTCTTTGACCGTCGTGGTCTGCTGTGGTATACTGCGCGCCGTCCTGACGCATAACGCCGGGGAGGACGCGGGCAAATTGCCAGGTTGGATGTCTGCCCTCAGGTTCGTCGGCGTCGGAGCCTTTGTTGGAGGCAGCATATTTCTCGGTGTGTATGTCGGCAGTCTTCTGGATGCCAGATATCACACCCAGCCCTGGCTTACGCTCAGCGGCCTGGTTCTCGGGCTCGTCGTTGCCGTTGTTGGCGTTTACCGAATGCTGAGGTCCTTCATCAATGAAATGCGGGATAACGACAGGAAGGGTACGTAGAGGCCTGTGAAATTCGGTTGCTCTACCCGCGTATTCGTCACGGTCCTCATAGTTGTCATTGCACTCCTCGCGGTTAGCCTCATCTTCGGTGGCCTGGGCGCCAGCTTCACCAATTCAAAGCCCTTTGTTGAACCGCCGACTCCCGCGATCGCTGCCGAAGCGATCGGACACGTCGGCCCTCTGGCGATAACGAACACAATGGTAACGGCATGGATGAGCATCATATTGCTTGTCGTGCTCTTCGTAGTCGGGACCAGGAAGATGAAACTGGTCCCCCGGGGACTGCAGAACCTTCTCGAATCCGCAGTCGAGTACCTGCTCAACCTTGTCGAAGGGGTGGTTGGCCGAGAGCGAGGGCGAAAGTTTTTCCCGTTTATCGCCACAATTTTCCTGTTTGTGTTTGTCAATGCCTGGATGGGGCTAATACCGGGCTATGGCAGCATAACCGTCAAAGCGGTAGTCCACGGGGAGGAAGAGATGGTCCCGCTGCTGCGGGCCGCTAATACAGACTTGAACCTGACGCTGGCACTGGCCGTGTTCTCTTTCGTCTTTGTTGAATACATGGGGTTTGCCTACCATGGCCTCGGCTACGCGAAGAAGTTCGTCAATATCGGGCCGATGTTTCGGGGGTTCAGGACGCTGTTCAGCGGCAAGATCGGTCCCGGGTTGAGCGGCATCTTCATGGGGGCGATCGAGGGCTTCGTGGGGATAATCGAGACGGTGAGCGAGTGGGTCCGTCTGGTCAGCTTCAGCTTCCGTCTATTCGGCAACATGCTGGCAGGGGAGATCCTGCTCTTGATCATGTTCTTTCTCGCGCCCTTCGTCATACCCGATTTGTTCTACCTTTTGGAGACGTTGGTCGGCGTGATCCAGGCGATGATTTTCGCGGTACTGACGCTGGCGTTTGCATCCATGGCGACCGCGGAGCATGAGCACTAGGATGGTTTGAATCTGGCAACAATGGCGGTCCGCCGCACGTGGAGATGCGGCAGGTGCGCCGGGCGAATAAGGATTTCTCTTGTCTGAGAAAGGGGGAACAAATAATGGATATCGATTCGGCACGGGTGCTAGGGGCGGGTCTGGCGATCGGCCTGGGGGCGTTCGGACCAGGGATCGGCATCGGCGTACTGGGTATGGGCGCGATGAATGCCCTGGGGCGCAATCCTGAAGCCAGGGGCGCGATCCTGACGAACATGATCCTTGCTGCCGCGTTCGCTGAGGCAGTGGCCATCTATGCCTTGATCGTGGCGATAATCCTTGCTTTCGTTGTCAAAGGTCCGGCAGTCGCATAGGACGGCGAAAAGGAGTCTACCGTGCTTGAAGCCCTGGGCATAAATTGGGGGGTGCTGATAGCGCAGCTTGCCGCCTTCGTCATCCTTTTCCTCCTGCTGAGGAAGTTTGCCTACAAGCCCATAGTGGGCATGCTGGACCAGCGCGCGGGGCGGATAAGGGAAAGCATGGAGCAGGCAGAGCTTGTGAAGCAACAGACGCTTCAGGCCGAGGAACGCATGAAGACCCAGCTTGAAGAAGCCCGGCGGGACGGGCAGAAGGTGCTGGCACAGGCGGAACAGGTGTCCGAGCGGCTGAAGGAAGAGGCCAGGGTCGCCGCGCGCAAGGAGGCGGAGGCCATTATCACCCGCGCCCAGGCCGAAATAAGGCTGGAGCGTGAGCAGGCGATAGATGAGCTGCGTGCTGAGGTTGTCGACATTGCAATCCTGGCGGCTGAGAAAGTGGTGAAGGAGTCGCTGGACAAGGCTGCGCACCGCCGTCTCATCGACGACGTGATCAGGGAGAGCGGCGCTCTCAAGAAAGGGTAAGGTAGTAGCGGCTTATGGCGACTGCTGCGGCGGCCAGGCGCTACGCGCAGGCGGTCTTCGAGATCGCTGACGAACGTGGTGAGCTGGACAAATGGCGGCAAGAACTGGCCGAGTTGTCGCGCGTGCTGCGCGATCCTCCGGTTGTTGCCGTGCTTGAGAGTCCCGCGGTGCCGTTTGCCGGCAAGCAAGAGCTGCTGAAGAAGGCGTTGCTCGGACTGAGCCCGCTGGCGCTGAACCTCGCCTATGTGCTGGTGAAGGCCGGCAGGCTCGCCATCGTGGACCAGATGGCCGAGGCCTATAATGCTTTTGCCGATGACAGGCTGGGGATCGTGC
>JACPRR010000251.1 GCA_016189825.1 Chloroflexota bacterium | reverse complement strand
GGTCATGTAGTACAGGTTGGGCCACTTGAGCATGAGCTTGACGCACATGAACTGCCAGGGCTCTCCGCCATGGGTCATCACCACCTTCAGCTCGGGGAAAAACCAGCAGATCTCATCGATGTGTATGGGGTCCTGGAACCGCGCCGGGTAGTTGGGCCCCGGGATGCCCACGTTGAGCGTAACCGGGATATCGAGCTCGATGCACTTGGCGAACAGGGGATAGAACATCTTGTCGCTGGGCGGCGCCCCTATGCGTGAAGACATTATGTGGAGGAGCTTGGCCCCGTACTTCTTCACCAGCAGTTCCAGTCTGCGCACCGCAAGCATCCCGTCCTTCGGATTCACGCTGAAGTCTGAGGCATAGGGGACGAACACCTCAGGGTACTTCCTCACGGCCTGTATGCCCGAGTCCTGATCGTAGTCTTCGTGATGAGTGGTGGCGACCTCCAGGATCCCTTTCTCGATCCCCATTTCCCTCATCTCGGCGATCATCTCTTCCGTAGTCGAGCCTCTGGTCGACCTTTCGGCGAAGTCGTGGAAGAGGCCGTCCACTTCGGCCGCGCGCCGGCTATGAGGTTTTGCCAGGACCCTGGGTGGGTTCTCCATCACCATGGCGTCTATTACCTTAATTCCCGAGATGTCCATCACTAGCGTCTCCCCTTCCGTTCGAAACACAGGTTAACGAAGGATTCCAGCCCAGCCATGAACTGCGCTTCGGCATTGGCGGTGTGACCGAGAAGCATGCGACCGTCCGCGCACCATGCTGGGATACCCATTTCCTTGTCGACGCGGTCGGCAACCGGCTTTCCCAGGCCGAGCACAGGCAGGCATCCCGTTTGCTCGAATAACACCAGGCCGTCGGCCCGGAACTCCCTGCAAGCGGCGACAACGTCGTTGATCCATCGTTCCCCTGTGCCGCCCCAGGAGTTGTAGAGGAGGGTCCGCGCCACTTCCTCCAAAGGGGTAAGCGCCTTGCCGAACTCGGACTCATCGCCGTAGATCGGCCTTATGAAATTCTTTTCGGCGCCGCCGTACTGCCAGAAAGGCACAGATACACCGCGTTGGGCCAGATAGTCCCAGGCCTTGCTGCCGTAAGGCCCGCTGATGGCCCATACGATGCGCAGCTTCTCTTCCCCGACCGGCGTGAAGCCACGGGAGACCCGGTCAGCCAGCTCATCTCGATATGTTTCATAATACTCCACAATGGCCAGGGGGTTGGTGTACTCGGCGCATTGAAGCGGCTCGCGGAACACATCGCGGGGATGGTCAGGACATGGGACATGCTTCCTGAGCCGGCCGATGTCGTGGAGCGCGGCCATCCGTTGCCGATCGAGTCGCTGAAGCTCCATGAGGCGCCCTCCATCGAACTTCGCCCCGGGGAGTTTCGCCTCGACATGTGCGATAAGCTCGTGCAATTGTTTGACAACGTAGGGCAAGTTCTCCTGGTACGGGTCCTCAAAAGGGACGTCGACCATGAAGAACGGTATTCCCATTAACTCGGCCAGAGTCCGGTGGCTGTTGTTGGCGACGTTGCACGAGCCGGTGCGGGTGAGGATCATGCTGAGCTTGGGCAGGTCGACGCCGGACGCGGCTATTGGAAGCAATAGAATGGTCCTGTCGCAGCTATAGTCAGGCAACCCCATCGACCATATCTTCTGGTAGGCAGCTTCTGCGGCTTTCGAGCCCATCCTGTCGGCCATGCCGACGAGGCCGAGCGTGCGGAACTCACCGAAGACCCTGGTGAGGATGGCCATGCCCCCGCCGCTGGCGCTCATGAAGGGCTTGCCTTCGCGCCACCAGCGGAGCTGCTCCCGGTCATGATCGAGCAATGCCTGGTACAACAACCTGTTGCAGGCAAGCATGTCCGGCCGCGGCTTCCGATCGATCGTTTGCAGCCTTTTTTCGTATTTGGCGATTTCGCCTTCGTAGTAGTTCATGTCTCCCCCGGGATAGCGAGGAATATTCTGCTTAGTGTACAGCCGTGTCTATGGTTCGGGCAAGGACGGATGACCAATCTAACCGTGAAACGTCATTCCGACGGGAGCCGGAATGACGCAGTATAAGGCCGTGATCGGGACGCCACACCAGCACTACTGGCGGAACTTGTACAGCAAGAGAGCCGTCTTGCCAAAGATCCATTGTTTGTCATCCTGGCTGCAGAAGCCCGTGAGGTATTCCTCGACCAAACGGAGTGTGTTCGCGTATCCCTCGAGGCGGCTGCATGGCGGGTAGTTGCTGCCCCACATCATTCGGGAGGCGCCGAACGCCTCGTAAGCCATCTTGATGAAGGGCGGCACACCGTGGACGGAGTAAAACGGATCGGCAAAGGGAAAGGGTCTCTCACAGATCTCGCCCAGGCCACCCAGCTTGATGTACGTATTCGGATACCTGGCCAGGGCCAGCACTTTCTGATAAACGGGGTAAGGTGGTTTGTCGTGCTGGGGGTGCCCGAGGTGCTCGACTATGACAGGCAAGTCTGGCAACGCCTCGACGAGCTTGCGAAAGTCATCGGAGGCGAACTCCTCTTCGCTCCCGCCGCAAGAAACAGCCAGGCCCAACTCCGCGCATACGCGCCAGATGGCCAGCGGGTCCTCCCCCGGTGAGCGAGTGGTGGGCCGCAGACGGACGCCCTCGGCGCCCTCACTCGCCAACTGCTTCAGGGCGCGGGGGACATCAGCACCCTCGGTGTCCACAGCTACGACGGGTGAGAACCGCCCCGGAAACCGGCGGGCGCATTCGAAGATGTAACGATTGTCTGTTTGGCCGAAGAACTGCACGAGGGTGGCTTTGTCCACCCTCTGAGCATTCATCTGGAACAGGAGGACCTCGATAGGTTCAAACCAGTAGGGCGACGCATGTACGTGCGTATCGACAACGAGCATTCACAGTTCCTTCCTGCGGCTATATCGCCTTCATCTACCGGAGCATGACCATCGCCGCGATCGACATGCGGGCAGTCAAGATGACAGGCTGAAGCACAGGCAGAGACGCCTGTGCCACCATTTGCCTGTGCCATCTTGATAGCAACTGCGAATTAGCAGCGGGCTCGGCCTAAATTCGGATGGGATACGCTCCGTACTTGAGCGCTGTCTCCCGCATAGCATTGTAGTTTGCCAGCGGCACGAAGTCGGGGACAGAGTTGCTGCTGCCCACGCAGTAGCCGCCGTCCCCGGCTATGTCTCTGAGGTTTTTCTTTACCAGTTCTTCCACCTGCTCCGGGGTGCCTCGCGTCAGCACGTCCAGGTCGATGTTGCCGAGCAGGCATAGCTTGTCCCCTACCCTCTCCTTGACGTTCCTGATGTCCATAGCATTTGGCTGGATAGGGTGCAGGGCGTTGAAGCCCACAGCCACGATGTCATCGAGGACATCATACAATCTCCCGTCGGAGTGGTAGGTGACAGGTATGCCTCTGCTCCTGCACAGCGCACACATCCGTTCGAGAATAGGGAAGAGATAGCGGCGCAGGTGCCCGGGGGAAATCATCAGCCCGGTGGTATAGGCGATATCGTCGGCTATATGAACGCCCCCGACGGAACTGAACCTGGTGACCCTGTCAAGCACCTCGTACTGGATGTCGGATACCTTTCGGAACATGCGATCCACCAGGTCAGGGTTGTCCTCCAACGCGATACAGAAGCCCTCCAGCCCCATGAGGGTCCACACCGTGGTGAAGGCATGGCCGACGGCAGCCACTACTTTCATGCCGCCGGGCATCCAGTCTTCCGCCTTCTGAAAGGGGGAGAAATCCATTTCCTCCGGCCCGGGCCAGGGGAAGTCCTCGAACTCCTTCGCGGAAGTGATGACGCCTTGCCCCTCCCCCACCCAGACTCGCTCCTGGAGTGTCTTGGTATAGACACTGTACTGGCCCATCTTGCTTGCGCTGCCGGGTAATCGGGTACGTGACCCCTCCTTGACCTTCTTCAATGCGCTCCACAGGTCTATCCCTATGGTGACGTAGTCGTAGCCAGCCCTGGCTCGGAACTCGATAGTGGTCTCCAGGCCGGATACCGGCTTCCCCAGCCAGGCGCTCATCACCCCGTTGTTCACACCTTCATACAGGGGCACTCTATCCGGCAACCCTTCCCGCAGGAGACAGCGGCGCAGCCGGGCAAAATCAGGCTGACTCACTGCTGTCATGACCGCCTCCCGACACGCTTCATGGCGAGTTCTACAGCCAAGTTCGACGACCACCAGGGATTCTTCGTCAACAAGCGATCGGCTCAAGGATCGCACGATTACTGTCTATGTTTGATGACGTCCGCAAACAATGTTATCGCGCTGCCTGGCAGTGGAGCAGGGACGGTTCCCGTCGCTCTCGGTCCCATGACGCCCACACCTGGCACATTGCCGATCACAAGCATCGTGTAAGAATCGACACAGATCTTAACCGCCTCAGCAATCAATGCACCCCTCTTGGTCAAATCCACCTCGGTGTTTGCAGATGCGATGAGCTGATCGAACCTTTTCGATTCCGCCGTGGTTCCCTTGCCCAGCAGGACCGTTGAACCGGTGCTCAGAAAACCGTTGGCGAGGCCCTGAAGGGTTGAGCCAGACAAGTTGCGATTTACAAATGCCTGTCCGACCAGATCTAGAGCCGGCCCACTCCGCCAGCTAGTGTAAGTCCCGAACTCAACAGGAACTATCTGGGCTTTGACTCCTACCTTCGCCCAGTAGGACTGGACGACTTCAGCGATCTTGGTTATGTAAGGAGCACCCGCAATCACGGAGCTGTAAAGCCTAATGGTGAGGCCATTGGCATAACCGGCTTGGGCAAGCAACAATTTCGCCTGCTCAGGGTCATAGCGCAGGGACTTTTTGAGGTAATCCCTCCAGTAAGGAATGTCAATTTCCGAAGAGTCTTCCGTCAGGCGCGGAGGCAGAGCGGAAGTCATCTTGCCATAAAAGAAGTTCTTGTTGATGTCCTGGCTATCGATGGCGAACGCCAGGGCCTGACGCACCCTGAGATCCGTGATGGCCATCCCCGTGCCCCGAGGATCAAAGACGCCGTGCAACTGCACCACTGGAACGATGTACCCGGTGACGAATGATGTGAACCCAGCGGATTCCAGCACTTTGGCGTTGTCCAGACTGACGTCGCTGAGGTCGGCTCCCGCGGTCTTCAGCATGGCTATCCTGGTGGCTTCCTCTGGTACGTCCAGTACCGCAAGGTTCTTGAAGGCAGGAGTCTGGCGCCAGTGATTGTCCGCCGCCTCAAACTGGATCTCATATCCGGGCGTATAGCTCACAAACTTCCATGGTCCGGTGCCGACCGGACGCTTCTTGAAATAGTCTAGTCCGTTCTTGTCAACGTAGTCTTTTGGCATCACCAGGCCTTGGCCTGGTGACGAGGGGTCGTGCATTTGCGGCATGAAGAGCTGCACGCCTTTGGTATACAGCCGCAACGTGAAGTCATCCACGATGTCAATACGACTCACGGCATTTCTCAAATCCGGCCGGACACTCTGCGGCAACATGTATCTTTCCAGGCTATACTTCACATCTTTGGACGTCACAACGTCGCCGATATGAAACTTGATTCCCTTCCGGACGTAGTAAGTCCAAGAGAGTCCGTTGGAAGCCATCTCCCATTTTTCGAGGAGCCGTGGCACGTTCTGCCTGTTGCCACCTGAATAGACAATCCAGGACAAGTAGTCAAACATGGGAGATAGCAACTGTTGGGCATGGGTGACGTCGGCTGTCACGGGGTCGAACGACTCATTGCCAAAGCTGCCAGCCAAAATCGTTAGCGTGCCATACGGCGCTGAGGACGATTGTGTTGGCGCCAATGTGGTCGTTGCCTTTGCAGTCGTCTGAGCAGTACTGGTCTTCGCGGTTGTCTGCGTACTGCTCTGGGTGGTCGTCTTCGCCGTAGCTGTCGGGCTGGTGGTCGTCGAGCTTCCCGACTTGCCACAACCAGAGAACACAAGCAGAGCAATAGCTGCTGCAATTCCTAATCTCTTGAAGGGTATTCTTTTGCGTCCCCTCCTGAGCATTTCGATCTGTCCTTGGCTGAGTAATACTTGGGTCATGGCCAACCTCCTTTATCGCATCCCAATAGTTTGACGCCAGTTGAACCCGATCATCGCCAATTAGCGGAAGGACGTTGATCAGTTGCAGAGACAACTCGAAGCGAACGATGGACAGGCTGCGGTAATATCTCAGGGGTACACCCACGGCGAAGGTAAAGGTTGTGGGGCGGGACACGGACGTCAATGATTTTGGGGTCAGATACGACGAAAAAGGACGAAGGCTGGTTTGCTCCGGGTGCCCCTGTCTCCATGCCCCAGAACACCTCCTCAGGAGGGCGGAAAGTCCATCCTGCCCCGCCTGTGGGAATGTGCCGTCGCTCACGAGCAATCCCATTATACAACCCCATGTCAAGCGTCCCGGATTGCTTTGATGCCGCCAATGGCCACCAGCGGCCCTCGCTTTGGCTGTCCGACCGTCCTCCCTAGGGAAGCCCCATGGTTTCAGCAAAGGTCGTATTTCCGGATTAATGCAATGCCGACGTTGTTGACAGGCATAGTATTATGAAATGGTGTAGGCCTGTTTTGCAT
>JACPRR010000249.1 GCA_016189825.1 Chloroflexota bacterium | reverse complement strand
TGGGCCTGGCCTTGCCCGCCGGTCCCACCCTGGTCAGCGGAGGCTGACGCGCCCTATTTCCTGGCCCCGGCCCGTTCCCGTTTCTCGGTCTTCCCTTCAGATTCTTTGAGTACCTGCTCAATGCTGGCCTTCAGCGCCGACATGAGGTCGATTGCCTCGGCCCTGGGGACCTTAGGCGCCTTGATCTCCTCGCCCTGGAGCTTTGCCTGTATCACTGTCTGCAGCGCGGCGCCGTATTCATCCCGGTATTCCTCCGGCTTGAAGCTCCGTGTCATCGCATTGACCAGGGTCGACGCCATCTCCAGCTCACGTGCCGAGGCCTTGTGCCCGGGCGCGGCCAGTCCCCCGTGCGGCAGTATCTCATTGCTGTACCGCATGGTGTGCAGCGCCAAGATGTCGCCCCGGGGCCGCAGGCAGCAGAGGTGCTCCCGTCTCTGGAACGCCACCTTGGCCACGCCTACTCGCCTGGACTTCACCAGCACCTCGCGCAGCAGGGAAAAGGGCCTGGCCCCCAATTCCTCGGGCTCGAGGTAGTGCAGGCCATAGTAGTACGCCGGGTCGATCTCAGCCTCAGTCACGAAGGCCTGTATCTCGATGGCGTGGACGGTCTTGATCGGCACTTTCTTGAGGTCGGCCTCGTCGAGGACGACGTACTGGCCCTTGCCGTACTCGAAACCTTTGACCGTGTCCTTCACGCTGAAGTACTCGTTGTCCTGCTGGCAGTAGAGCTGCTGCTTTGGCGGGGTCAGGCACTTCTTGTGAAGGAAGTGCAGCGCTGGCGTCTTGCTTTCCGTTGCCACGTACATGCGCACCGGTATGACCACCATGCCGAAGCTGATGGCCCCCTTCCAGAATGCCCTGGACATGCGGCGCCTCCTCTGACTCATTTTACTACGTGCTATCCCGGGCGGGATCCGGCTTGTCCTGCCGTTATTCGTTGACCAAATTGCCGGCAAAGGGTAGAATCCGTGCCATGGGTGGCAAGCAGAGCGCCGGCCATGGTCACCGCACTTCCGGGTTCCCCATGTTTGCGGCGCTGCTGATCGTCGTCGGCGTCCTGCTGCTGCTGCAGAACTTCCATGTGCTGCCCCCGGGAATGTGGCGGACGATTGTGAAGTTCTGGCCGGTGGTCCTCCTCATCATCGGGGTGAACATCTTCCTTCGTGACCGCCCATGGCTGGCCGGGTTCATCGTCCTCATCATCATGCTGGCCACCGCCGGGGCGGCGTGGTGGCTGTCCTACTATCGTCCCGGGGACTTCGTCATGGGGACGTGGTAAGGCCTACTCGGACTGCCAGGTTGCGTCCTGGCCCTTTTCCGCCTCCGTGGCCGGCCCCTCCAACTCGCCTTTCCACTTGATTGCCTCCGCCACGGTATGGACGTCGATGTCCCCCTTGCCGGCGAGTACCTGCTCATACTCCAGGACTGTCTCGACGACCCGGATGGGTTTTGCCTCGAGGCCGCATTTCACCATCTTGGCCGCGCTGTCGAAGCGCGCTATCCGTCTCAGCAGGTCTGCCATCAGGGCCTCCTCCGCCCCCGCCTGGGCGCCGAACCCCTGGCCTTCGTCGCGGGCCCGTTTGAGCAGGAGGACCGCCTTCTGCCTGCACAGCTTTGCCGCGGCAGCTTCGTCTCGCTCGCCCATTTTCGTGCCGGATACGTTTCCGTAGAGGCGCTTGAAGTCGGCGGCATCGTCACAGACCCAGGCTGCGTAGACGCATGCCCAGCCGGCGCCGGCGAAGTTCCCCGCCTGTTCCTCGATCAGCGACCAGCAGAGGAAGCTGTCCGCCAGCTTGGGGAAGCTCGCGCTGCCAAGCTGTTTGCGGTATGTCTCGCTGTTCACTGTCTCAGCCGCCCCTGGCGCGCCCTTCGCGAGGTCGTAGAAACAGTAACCGCAGGAAGGGCACTTCTGCACCTGAGTGTCGATGCTGAAGCGGACGTCCGCAGGCGGCCGCGTGTCCAGATCGGGTGACCCGTGCCGCTCTGCATTGCGCACCGCCGGCTGAGGGCTGGGCTTCCCGCACACCGCGCAGGTCTTCTTGCGTGACATCGTCTTGGGCATTGATTCTCCTGGCGCTCAGTCTCGTCTCATCTAGAAGGCACGCTCGTCCTGGCCCGCTGAAGCACCTCGCGGGCGGCGAGGACTCCGGAGGCCGATGCCTGGGACAGGCCGCGGCTCACCCCCGCGGCATCGCCGGTGGCGAACATGTTCCCCACCTCGGTTTCCAGCGCCCGGGTGAGCTGGAGCCTCGGCGAGTAGAACTTCACCTCAACGCCATAGAGCAGCGTGTGCCGCGAGGCGACGCCGGGCGCGAGCTTGTCCATCGCCTCTATCATCTCGATGATGCCCTTCAGGTGGCGGTAGGGGAGCGCGAAGCTGATATCGCCGGGAACGGCGCTTTTCAGCGTAGGCTCCACGACCCCCCGGGCGATGCGTTCCGGCGTCGAGCGATGGCCCCCGAGCAGGTCGCCCAGGCGCTGCACCAGCACCCCGCCGCTGAGGAGGTTGGCGAGGCGGGCGACGTACTTCCCGTATCCGATGGGGTCGCGGAAGGGGTCGGTGAAGTTGATGCTCACCAGGATGGCGAAGTTGGTGTTGTTCGTGGCGCGGTCGGCGTAGCTGTGCCCGTTCACCGTGATCACCGGG
>JACPRR010000248.1 GCA_016189825.1 Chloroflexota bacterium | reverse complement strand
GTTGTTGGTGGCGTTGTCGAGCGCCTGCAGGTCAACCTTGCTCACTACGTCTACGGAAGGCATCGATTCTTCTCCTTGGTTTGAGGACTGCTGATGGCATCCGAGCGCGCATTATGCCACCGCAGACGGAAATGTTCCAGTGGCAATGGGAGTCTGTCATGCGCCTGTGGCGCACCACGAAGTATGAAAATGCCACCTTTGTCCGTCATTCCGAACTTGATTCGGAATCCAGCAGGGGTGGGGCCGAGCCTGGATTCCGGCTTTCGCCGGAATGACGGCCGCCCATTTTAGTGAGGTTGACAAATTTGTCACCCTGAGCCCTTCGGTAGGACTCATGGTAAACTACGTCGAAGGGCCTCTTCTTGAACGTGAACTCGGACTATCGCAACTTGGGGCTAGGGTACGATCTGGCGGATCTGTCCCCTTATTTCGCCGGCGCCCCTGGCGACGGTATGTACATTGACATAAGTGTTACCGGCTTTCATTTCGGCAACCAGTCTGTCCATTGTCATTCCTAGCAGCGGACCCTGGAGGTTCGCCGCGGTAATCGTACCCTCTGCGAGAATGCCGTCGAACCTGCCAGTTATGGCGCCGGCGAAGAGCCCCGCTACGATGGGGCCATTGGCGCCGGCCGGCGCCAGATGAATGTGCGAGGCAAGGACATCGCTGATGTTGGAGACGGTGACCTTGTAGGTTAGCGAGGCGCCGTCGGCGCTGAGTGTGAATGCTGCTTCTCCGCTGGCGATGGTGTTGAATGGGGGGACCTCTTCACTGCCGGTGGGCGTAGCGCCGAAAGTGGCGCCCGGGCTGCTGGTGAAGGCGCCTGTGAACACTGCTACCAGCGCACCCGCGATTGCCAGTGCGGAGATCGATATTCCGAGATAGAATCTCTTGCTCATTTCGATTCCTCCTTAGGTGACCGATTGGATGCGGCACCGGGTCACGCAGTCCTCGATGCGCCGTGCCTGTCTTCAGACTAAGGCATCGCGGGCAAAGTAGTCATTAAAACAGGGCCTGCAACTATCAATATTTTGCGACATTTCAGCAAAGGCCAAGGGCGCTCCGGCTGCCGGCTGGCGCTGCCAAAGGATGGGTGCAAGACGTGGACCAACCAGGATGCGGCGGTTGCTGGAACGGGCAGCGAATCGGGTTCGGTCCGGGAACGCCGTGACGGCTTCTACGCACTTGTGTTACGCTTGGGCCATGACAAGCGCCATGCGGGTCAGGGGTCTGGTGAAGAAATTCGGCAGCCTGGTCGCTGTGGACGGGGTTGACCTCGACGTTGAGGAGAGGGAGCTTTTTGGCCTGCTCGGGCCCAACGGCGCGGGCAAGACGAGCCTGTTCCGGGTGATCACGGCGGTGTCGCCGGCTACCGCGGGGAAAGCCTGGGTTGCCGGCAAGGATGTGGCTGAGGAGCCGCGCGCTGTGAAGTCGATCATCGGAGTCGTGCCCCAACAAGATAACCTGGACCCGGACCTCACTGTCGTCCAGAACCTGGTGACCTTCGCTCGGTACTTCGACATTCCGAAGAGAACGGCAATGACGCGGGTGGAGGAACTGCTCAGTCTGGTCCAGCTCCAGGAGAAGCGAAATGAGCAGGTTGACAGATTGTCCGGCGGCATGAGGCGCCGGCTGCTGATCGCGCGGGCCCTGGTCAACCAGCCGAAGGTGCTCGTGCTCGACGAACCGACCGTTGGGCTCGACCCGCAGGCGAAGCATCTGGTGTGGCAGAAACTGCGTTCTCTGAAGGATCTCGGCGTAACCCAACTCCTGTGCACTCAGAATATGGACGAAGCCGAGCGGCTTTGCGATCGGATTGCCATCATGCACCAGGGGAAGATAATCGCCCAGGACACGCCGGCACGGCTGATCGCCGCCTACGGCGGCAAGCGCATCGTGGAGGCCCGCCCCAGGCAAGATGACAGGGACTGGCTGGTGGAGACTTTGCGCCGGCAAGGCCTGGAGTTCCAGGAAGTCGAAGACACATTCTATATCTTCCAGACCGATGGGGAGGTGCTCGACCAGCGCCTGGTGGCTTCACTCGACCGCTTCGCCCACCACGTCCCGACGCTTGAAGACGTCTTCCTCCGGCTCACCGGGAGGTCGCTCGGAGAATGAACACCTTTTCGCGGCGGTCATACCGGTTGTGGCAGCGCAACAGGGATGTCTTTTTCCGCGTGTGGTATTCGGAGCTTCCTGGCGCTATTGCCGAGCCCCTGTTTGTCCTCCTCGCCATGGGGCTCGGCCTTGGCGGCTTTGTCGGAAGCGTCAACGGCGGGAGCTACATCCAATTCATCGCTCCCGGGATAATCGCCAGCTATGCGATGTTCAGCCCTACCTTCGAGTGTACCTATGCGAGCTACGTGCGCATGCACTACCAGCGCACCTATGATGCCATCATCGCGACGCCGCTCAACGTGGACGACGTGATCGCCGGTGAGATATTCTGGGGCACGACGAGGGCGGTGATGACGGCTGTCGTCATCCTGGCCGTGGTTGTCGCCTTCGGCCTGGTCAGTTCTCCCTGGGCGCTGCTAGTGCCGTTCCTCGCGGCCCTGGAGGGGCTGCTATTCGCATCTATCGCCATGTTCTACACCTCGCTGGTGCGCTCGATCTACACCTTCAACTACTACTTCACGCTGGTGGTTACGCCAATGTTCTTCTTCGGCGAGGTGTTCTTCCCGCTGTCGTCGTTCCCGCCCGCCGTGCAGCAGTTCGCCTGGGTCGTTCCACTGACTTGGGTGAGCAAGCTGATGCGCGGGCTCACCAGCGGGACTTTTTATCCCGCGCTGTGGTTGTCCTTG
>JACPRR010000247.1 GCA_016189825.1 Chloroflexota bacterium | reverse complement strand
CGGTATGACGTGGGGTAGTGCGGCTGGCGAAGCCAGCGAAATCGTATTCGCCCTTGCCTTTCGCGGAAGTCTCTTATGAGTGGAACCAAGTCCGTTCTATAATGAGAACATTAGTATGTCATTCCGAGCTTGTCGAGGAATCTCTTCTACGTAACGGCTATTTGCGCAATTTGGTACTAGCTGACGGGCAGCGGTCTTCCAACTTGCCCGGGCTGAGGACAGCTTGCAATTGAATCTGCCGGCAGCCCGAAGCGACGGACTCGCTCCGAGAACCCGCTGGGGGACTCTCCGACCCAGGGAAGTACTTTGATGCTTTCCGGGCACCGCAACGAATAGAGCAAGAGGTCGAGCACCTCTCCAGAGGTATTGCCAAGCAGCATGACACTCTCTTTGCGAAGCGGGAAAATGGACCCCGTCACGATGGTTGGCACGTTCGGGTAGTAGACGTTCACCAGCGCGTAAAGCGGGTCCGACCCTTGCGACCTCACGGGTTCCTCGGACAACACCCAGCCATAAGAGGGGCAACTCGGAGAATAAAGGAAAAGGCAGGGCTTCAGCCTGCCCAGCCGGCTAAGCGTCATCACACCACCTTTTCGTGTGGAGAAGAACATGCCCGCCACAGGTATCTTCGAGAGCACGACACCCACTGACGTCTTCTTGAGCGCAACCCCGGTGGCGTAGCTCACCATGAGGGCCAGAAGGAATCCAAATCCGGTGAACACATACTTTTCAGGGACGGCGAGTTGCAGAATGGTCCGGCCTAACGAATCGACCCCTTGAAACACTATGTTCAGGATGAAAGCCACGACAGCCAGCGGGAGCCAGACAATTACGCCGAAGAAAAGGAACCCAAGCTGGCGTCTTACAGTTTTCATCGAAAGTCCTTCAGCCTCCTGCTTCAATTCTAACATGCCCCAGGTCACCTCCAGGTCCCATGCAGGTCGCGTGCCAAAATCCTGGCGAACGACGCCCTGGTTCAAAGCAGATGGAATGGTTGGAGGGCGCGAACAGCGGCAACTCATACAAACGAACTAAGTGATGTTGCATCCTTATGGGTGGCACAGGCGTCCCTGCCCGTGCGCCATGCCACAAATTATAAAGCGTTTATATTAGGAGCTGCTGGCTGCCGCTGCCTCAACGAGTATCTCTCGCAGAGCAGGGCATAGCCAGGATAAGTGGGATGGAGGCAACGATGAGGATGGCCCCGCCGAAGAAGACGGCTTCAAAGCCTCCGGCCAGCTTGCCGCTGGAGTGAAGCACTATCGTAGTGACCGTGGTGGCAACAGCAGCGCCAATGTTCCTGAACACTTGCCTGATCCCGGTAATCGTGGAAACGTGGTCGGGCATCAACTCGATGCAGGCGTTGTTCGCCGCCGGGCCGCAGACGCCCCCGCCGATTCCGGCTATGGCGACTGGCACCAGCAGGATGGCCATGGTGCTCACGCTGTTGCCAAACCACACGATAGCCTGCTGGCTCAGCCCGAGCAGGGCCAGAGCCAGTGCGACCATAGAAGCTCCAGCGATCAGGGGCCTCCGGTAGCCCCAGCGCACGATGAAGAAGGCGCTGATGGCCGAGGCAATGAGCATGCCCCCCGGCCGCGGCGTATATGCCATGCCGGCCTGCGAGGCGGTCATTCCAAGTACGGTAACGGCAAAGAGCGGGACCATCTGGAACACGCCGACGCCAGCGCCCTGAATAGAGTTGTACACGTTGGCCGCCAGGAATGGCCGGGAGTTGACCAGCGTGACGTTGATCAGCGGGTCTGCAATCTTTTTCTCCACGCTTATCAACACCGGGAGCAACGCCGCTCCGGTGACCAGCAGACCGGCGCCGACGAGCCTGGTAGTCCAGCTTGCCCCCAAGTTGCCAACCATGGTGAGACCGATCAAAATGGTGGTAATAGAGGCCATGAGCAACGCCGCCCCCCGGCCGTCCACCTCGAACTTTCGCGACTTGCCATCCGGCGCCAGCACAAGCGCCGCTATGACCAGGGCGGCGATCCCCCAGGGCACCGCAAACCAGAAGACAAACCGCCATCCCAGGGAAGACACGATCCAGCCCCCGACACTCGGCCCGAGCACACTTCCCACCGTGGTTATCGTGGTGAGGAAGGCGATCGCCCGCTGTCTCGAACGCGGGAAGGCATCGACAACGATCCCAGCGGCCGACGCTGTAAACCCTCCCGCGCCCAGGCCCTGGAGCAGCCTGAAGAAGATGAGCAAGTAGATGTTCGGCGCTACGGCGGACAGGGCCGAGGCCACGGTGAAGAGCACTACCAGGAAAGTGAACGTGCGCTTCCGGCCGAATGAATCGCTCACTTTGCCCGCGATAGGCGCCGACACCGCTGTCGCCAACAGGCTTGCAGTCAAGACCCATCCGGCAAGAACGATCGATACGTTGAAATCGGACGTGATGTCCGGAAACGCGACCGCTATTGCCGTAGACGAGATCTGCGATACGAGCGAAGCAGCGCCAATCGCTACGAAGACCAGGGGCTTGGACACAAGCTAAAAGTATACAACTCCACCTGTCCGTGGGCAACGACTGCGACCAGGACAGCAGCCGGCGGGAAACCTCCCTTTTCAAAGCCGGACAGATAAGGTAGACTACTATCCAATAATGAAATCGGCAGGTGGTTCAGGCATGGCAACAAACCGCGCAACGTTGAAATCCCGCATCCTCGCATTGCTGTGCTGCGTCGTCGCCGGGGGCTTCCTGGTTTCGTGCAGTTCTCCAACCGCGACAACGCCGCCGGCGACCGGCCCACTGGTCCACCAGAGCCGGGACCTGATCAATCAGAATATCAGCGTGGCCGCCAGGACAAACTACGACACCCCCTTCACTGTCACCCCTACCGCGCGCAATGTAAAGGTGGCCGGTTCGTTCAACACTTTCGGCGGCTTGCCCAACGCGATACAGGTCTACATCATGGCCGATGCCGTGTATCCCGACTGGCTCAAAGGTCGCCAGGTCGATATCGCTTACGATTCGGGAAGCAGGTCGACTGGGACCTTCGATGTGTCAATCGCGAAGCCCGGCCTGTACCACCTTCTTTTCAGCAACTACGCCGAGGCCAGCGTCGCCCCTGCCCAGCAGGTAACAGCGAATGTCACCTTGCAATGGGACGACGTGGCCGGGAGCTAATACAAACGAACCAAGTGATGTTGTCCCTATGGGGGTGTGCACATGAAGGCTTGGCGATTACTTGCCGTTGGCGACCATCGGCTGGTCGAAGTGCCACTTCCGAGCGTGGGAGACCGCGATGTGCTGGTCAAAGTAAAGGTGGTACAGGCCAGCGTCACAGACTCGGAGGTACTTAAGGGGCTGTCGGCGACTCCTTCCTCGCGGTTGATTCCGAAGTGGCTGGCGGAAGGCCGGCCGGTGCAGCGTGGACACGAGTACTGCGGCGAGGTGGTCGAGGCCGGCAAAGGAGTCATTTCGTTGCGGGTCGGCGACCGGGTCAGCTCACCCAGCAGAGTGTACTGCGGCTCCTGCAAAAGGTGTGTTGCCGGACGTTTTTCCGAGTGCCTTTCTCCACATCACATCGGAGGCGACATCCCGGGCGCCTTCGCCGAATACATGAGCATAGCCGAGTGGGGAGTGGTGAAAATGCCCACCGTCCTCACGGACAACGAAATAGCCACGCTCCAATCGCTGTGTTCCTGTGTCAGTTCCGTACACTCGGCCGGGATAGCCATGGGCGACTCCGTCGTCATCCTGGGACAGGGGGCAATGGGCCTGGGCATTCTGCAAGCAGCCAGGTTGGCCGGCGCCGGCCAGCTCATCGCCGTGGCCAGGCGCCCGGAGACCCTGGCCCTATCGAGGAAGCTTGGCGCCTACGAAACGATCAACACCAGAGAAGTCGACGTGGTAAGCGAGGTGCTGCGCCTCACTGACGGCATAGGCGCCGACGTGGTGTTCGATGCCGCCGGCGGCAACACCGCGTATGGCCTTTCCGGGTTCCAGACCGTTGCCCAGGCATTCCGCATGGTGCGCTCGGGCGGCAAGGTGGTCCAGACCGCCACGCTGGACGCCGCCATGGAGCTGGACGTGGTGTCCATGAGGGCCAGGGCGATCAGCTACGTATTCCCGGAGCCTGCCTCGATCAGCTCCATGGAGCTGGCGGCCCTGTGGATGGCGACGGGCAGGATCGAGGTGAAGTCCCAGATCACCCACGTCCTCCACGGGCTTGACAGGCTCCCCGAGGCCATCGACATCACCGAGAACAAGGCGAAGTACGGCGCCATAAGCGCGGCGCAAGTTGTAGTGTAGTGCTCTTTCCACTCCGGAATGCGCCCGCCGGCCGGCATCAGGTTGACAAAGGCCGCCCGCAAGTGCTAACGTGCGCGGCACAACCCGCTACCGAAGATCGAAACTGAGCGTCACAAAAGGCTCGGAGGGATGAACGGATGAGAATCTGGCGGATCGAAACACTGGCTGCGCTTGGACTCGTCGTCTCGGCGTTGCTGGCAGCTTGCAAGCCTGCGCTGTCCCCCTCGACTCCACCCTCTGGCTCCACGACCCCACCGGGCATCAACCGTGGCACGACTTCGACAGCCACCGCTCCGACAGGACCCTACGGCGACCTGAGGATCGCCGTTGCCACCTGGGGCGAAGAGAGGTTCGAGCCCCCCCTGGTGACCGCTACAGGCCACGTTGTGTTGAACCCGATATTCGATTGGATGATCCGGGCAGACAAGGGACAGATGACGCCGGGAGCGATCGAAAAATGGGTGATGGCCCCTGACGGCCTTTCCTGGACATATTCGGTCCGCAAGGGAATGAAATTCCACAACGGCGATCAGTTGACTGCCCGGGATGTGAAATTCAGCTTTGACCAGTACATGAGAAAGGATGCCTTCTTCAGCAACACGACGAGCGCGGTCAATCGCGTGGACGTAGTCGACGACAACACCGTCAAGATATTCACCAAGGGCGTGCAGCCGTACCTCCCAACCCTACAGTCTGTTGCATCCGTTCTCCAGGGCCTGGTCATGCCCAAGAGCTACGTCGAAAGCAACGGCTGGCAGTATGCGAGCGCACATCCCGTGGGCAGTGGGCCGTTCAAATTCGTCAGTCACGCCGGCGGAGATTCGGTCACTTACCAGGCCAACGACAGCTACTGGGCTGGCGCGCCAGCTTTCAAGAACCTGGCGCTAATACTTATGCCGGAGGAGACCACCAGGGTGGCAACGGTACGGACCGGGGTGGTAGACATTGCTGAAATCAACCTGGATAGTGTCCCGCAGCTTGAAGCAGCCGGATTCCGCACCGCCGCTGTGGACCAGACAGAGATCGCAGTGCAGCTTCACGGCACCTATGATTCACGGGCCGCAAAGAGCGCGGTAGCCGACATCAGGGTGAGAAAAGCACTGTCTATCTCAATTAACCGTGAAGAGATCATGAGCACCTTCTTTCGTGGCAAGGCCGGTCCGCCGATGCCCCCTTACACGACTGAAAGCACAATGGAAATCGACGTCTCCTACTGGAAGAAATACGTTGCCGACCTGTACAGCTACGACCCGGAGCAGGCAAAACAGTTGCTGAAAGAGGCTGGATATCCCAATGGGTTCAGCCTGAAGCTGTATTCCTTCCCTGTTTCCGGCACTCCCTGGCTGCCCAAGGTGTTTGAGATAATCGCCGGGTACTGGAGCAAGATAGGAGTCAAGCCGGAGATCGTGCCCATAGACCTGGCGGTGTGGACCTCATGGCGCAAGGGGCCTGCGGAGCCGCTGGTGGGGCAAAGCATAATGATGCGCTTTCCGGGGGGCAACTCTGCGCCGCGGAGTCTCGAGCTTCCCTTCAGCACCAAGCAGGCCAATGCCCTGGTCAGTGGCGCCAATCCTGAATTGGACAAGTTGATCGACGCCATTTATGCCGAACCGGACGCGAACAAGAGGAAGGAGATAATCGCCCGGGGTCTCAAGATGGGGATCGACACCTATACCGTGTTCGAGATTTGTTCTGCCCCCTCGATGCTTGGCCTGGGGCCGCGCGTGGACCTCAGCTCCTGGTCGCTCCCGCTGGCAGCCCCTCAGTTCACCGCCTTTGCTGGCTATATCAAGCACGAGCGGTAGGGGTCAGCCTGATCGAGGCTCCCGCGAAACCCCATTCCGGCCCCCCGAGCCGGAATCCAGGCCGGGCGTATGCAATACGCCCCTACGGGAGTAGTCTTCCGCAATGAGTCCGGGGATCGTCATTCAGAGACCCGCCTCGGGGCGAAGCAATCCGATTTAAGCTGTTCCCAGGCGGCAGGAAGTTCTATCTTCCTGCTGACAGGGTAGCCGATGAAACCGTTCTGACAGAGTATCAGGCAGTTATCGCGGCCGGGGTCTCCAGTCACCGTTATCATGAAGTCCTGAGGAGTGAAGACTATCGGGACCAGACGCTCCGGGTCCGTTGATTGGCAAAACTCCCCTGGCAGGAAACCCTGATCGGCGAAACTGCAAAGGTCCCTGCCATCCCAATCCTCGCATCGCTTCGCGGGGAACCGCGCCTGCTTGTGCAGGTACTCTTTGGCCCTGGCCTTTGAGTAACCCCCTTTTGCTATGGCCCCCGCCAGGCAGGGACTGAGCATGATCTGCGGCCTCACGCTCTGTCCCCTCAAGTTCAGGCCGAACATACATAGCTGGATGTCGACGATGCGGGTTGCTATCCTATCGAGAATCCGCTCTGCCGTTGACGCCCCTGCCGTCTCCAGCCAGGAAGCAGTACATGTGCTGATGGTGACCACGTTGTCGCCGGCCTTGAAGCCCTGATCGACGCTCATGGGCTCCCAGCCAATGCCGGCCAGAGCATCCTCGTTCTCCGCCGCCACCACTCTCCAGGTGCCGCCGAACGTCGCCTTGTCCGTCTTGTGAGGCAGGAAGCCGGCGACGTTCCGCAGATACAGCCTCCAGAACCGGCCAATGCTGGTATTGGCCTCGTAGCCAACGCGCAGAGCCCCCTGCTCGTAGTTGAATCCCAGTTCCTTGATGATCGGCCCGTTCAGCGTGATCTGCACCTCAGCCCCCGGCGTGTGCCCGAGGCTGGGATGGCCGAACGCGGGATCGGCCATGGCTTCCACCAGCGCAACCAGCACCGGCATGTATTCGGGGCGGCAACCCGCCATGACGCCGTTCGCGGCTATGTTCCACGGTGTAGCTTCCCTCTCATCCGGCAGCAGCACGCCGATGACCTCGTGAGCGGGGCGCTCCGTGAAGCGCA
Organism: Chloroflexota bacterium; assembly: GCA_016189825.1. Lineage (GTDB taxonomy): Bacteria > Chloroflexota > Dehalococcoidia > JACPPY01 > JACPPY01 > JACPRR01. Next base: position 2,791 of record JACPRR010000247.1, on the reverse strand, counting down.
GGAACTCCTCAACTTTGCCCACCGTGGGTGGAACAACCGGCAACCCATCGCCCCACTCGCTGGCATAGAAAGTCCGGTTCACCTCCTCGAATGTGCCCCGGGCCACTATGTCTTCCGGTTCTGGCTCGCGGGTTACCGGCAGCCCGGCCTCCGGCGGCTTGACGGTCAGGCACCTAACAACCTGTTCCACAATGACCGACTCGATATTCCTCTGTATTTCCTCGATCGAGTCCAGGTCTATGTGTCCCGGGTAAACCGCCATCGGCAGCGACCCCATGCCCAGGCCCTGTGCGGTGAGGTTTCCTTGCCGTACGAAGCCCGCGCACACCAGCGAGGCTGTGGGCAGGCCTATCCTCTCAACTTCCACGCTCGCCCGCACGACCGCGGGGGTGCAGGCGCCTCAGCAGCCCATGCCCGATATAGCCGCATCGCAGCCGTTCTCGGCCAGCTTTCGCCGCAGATCAGCGACCACCTGCATCTCATGAGGACCGTGCGTGGAGCCGAACACGTCGTAACCCACGAACTTGACTCCGGGAAACTGTTCGGCCAGTTTCTTCTCGATTATCGGGAAGACGAGGTCGCCGCGGAACACGCGGTTCCAGAGGAAGGCGATTGTCTTCCCTGAAGGCGTATCCAGGCGCCGCGCCGGCGAGACCCTGCCTGCCTTCTTCTTCCCACGGGGCCATACTGCTTCATACATCAGGTACAATCATACCACCACGCCCGCCGCACAGGAAGTTACAAGTGTGATATGCTGGATGGCAACCTGAGCGATAGGAGTGTGTAATGAAAGAAGCGAGCGCACGTTTCACCCTGGAAGTACTCGACCCGAGCGGGAGCGTGGAAATCGCGGAAGACTATGCGCCCCGATTGCCTTCCCTGAGCGGCAAGACCATCTGCGAGCTGTCCAACCACATGTGGCAGGACCAGCGCATATTCCCGGCCCTGCGCAGCCTGCTTCAGGAACGGTTCCCCGATCTGAAGGTCATCCCGTACACGGAGCTTCCAAATATATACGGGCTCGATAGTGGGGCGCTTTCCAGGCTGCTCAAGGAGAAGGGCTGCGATGGGGCAATAGTCGGGAACGCCGCCTGAGGGTCCTGCTCTGCTGAATGCGGCCGTGCTGCCGCAACGGCTGAGAAGGCGGGGGTCCCCACGGTGACTATCACTCGCCAGGGTTTCTCCCAGGTATTGGGTTTCGCTTTTTCAGGAATGAGATTCCCGGCGCAGGCCCCGCACGTGGTCTACCCTCTGGGGATGTTCATACCGGGGAGCGACCTCGCGCCGCTCAAAGAGATGCTCGACGAGCTTGTTTCAGGGTTGACCGCATGGAAGCCGAAGAAGCAAGCCGAGCGCGTCTCCCTGCCAACGAGCATAATGGTACAGGGATCCGATTACGAGGACGCGCTGGCGAAGACCAACGTGTATTTCCTGAAGCGCCTCTGGTCTGACGGGCTGCCGATCGTGCCGCCCACTAGATCGAGGGTCGCTGCCTTGATGAGGGGCACTGACCTCCCTGCGGACAAAGTGATGGCCAGGATCATGCCCCGGGGCGGGAGCGTGACCGTGGAGACTCTGGCGGCTAACCTGGCGATGGCGGGTGGCAGGCCAGAGTACATGCCGGTTCTCATCGCCGCCGTCGAGGCGATCACTGCGCCGGCGTTCCACCATGAGCTCATGAATCCGACGACATGCTCCAATTACCCGGTGGTAATCGTGAACGGCCCGGTGGCCAGGCAAATCCGCCTCGCCTCCGGCTATGGCTGCCTGGGTCCCGACCCGGTACATCCTGCCGGGGCCAGCATCGGCCGCGCCATCAGATTCTTATTGCAGGGTGCAGGAGGGGCTGTGCCCGGAAAAGGCACCATGTCGATATTCGGCGGGCCGGCGCGGTACACCAACATCGTCTTCGCCGAAGATGAGGACGGGATTCCCCCGGACTGGCAGCCGCTGAGCGTGGAGCAGGGATTCCCCTGCGGGGCTAACGCCGCCACCGCGTACACTGTCGCCAGCACCACCAATATCGTCGGCGGGGACGCCGGGATCGCACAATCGGCATTGGAGACCCTGGGCCGGGCAGCCGCATTCATGGCGGTGCCGAGCCGCAATTATTTCGGCAACCCGCACAACCCGGAGGGAGCGGCGGGGATCCTCATCATCGCCAGGGCCACCGCGCAGGGCCTGTCGCAGCTCGGATGGTCCAAAGACAAGGTCAAGGCCTACCTGTGGGAACGGGCCAAGATCACGCCGTCCTTGATATACTCGTCGAGGCACAGCGGCGCCCGCAATCCCGGGGAAGGACCGTTGCCGGTATCGCTCAGCCCCAAGGGCATCAAGATTGTAGTCGCCGGCGGAGCGCAGTCGGGGCACATGATGTGGATGCAAGTCGGCGTGGGGTCGGAGAAACTCACCAGCGCTGAGATCAAGCTTCCCCGGGCCTGGGACACCTTGCTGGCAAAGGCCGAGGAGGACCTTGGCCCGCTCCCCGAGCCTTAGTGCTTAGTGGCGCGACTCAGCGTAACGGTCTCCTGTCCCGCTGTCACGCCCGTACTGAATGGGACTTCACGTTTTGTCTTTGCGAGCGGAGCGAAGCAATCTCCTTCCGCACCGAATCAGGGGATGCGCCCGTCGCCCACAGCGCGTTGACTGCCACACCAGTGCTAAATGGGATTGCTTCGGCCCGAGGCGGGCCTCGCAAAGACGAATGGGACTTCACGTTTTGTCTTTGCGAGCAAAACAAGTAGGGGTTTCCCCCTCCTCTATAACACTAATGAACCGGGGTGACGACGGG
>JACPRR010000246.1 GCA_016189825.1 Chloroflexota bacterium | reverse complement strand
TACCGGGACCTTACTGAACGAACGTAACTCCGAAAGCACTTGAAGGCCGTTCTTACCCGGCAACAGCAAGTCGAGCAATACGAGGTCAGTGTCCGTGCTTCGCAGGCGATCGACGGCCTCATTCCCGTTTCCGACGGCCTCCACAACATAGCCGGCCGCCCTCAACTTCGCTCCTATGAAACGGACCGTCCGGACGTCGTCCTCGATTATCAACACCCGAAAGTCGTTCCCCATGCGCGCAGCCGTTCTCACCTTTCCCGGTGCCCCGTGCCGCCATGCTCCCCCGCCGGGCGTCGTACCAATCCGCGGACGACTTGGTCACCATGGTCTACACGTTTAGCCTGCTTATGTTATCAGGACGCTGCGCGGCAGTCAATGCGGGAGTATGCTAGATTAGAAGTAGTGCACATGAAATCAGGCTATACTAACTCCCAACATACCGACATACACATTCGCAACATGAACCCAAACGCCTGGCGGCTTGCGAAGGCGGAAGCGGCCCTGGCTGATGTGTCAATTGCCGAATGGTTACGCCGGGCCATAATCAGCTACGCAGCCCAAACCCATCGGGTGCCGGATGCGGTGCACAATGCCAGGGTGGACTCCGCATCGCCAGACGGCCGGCGCTCGCAGTAGGCCGAGGGTGCGGCAGGGCTGCCCGGCTCGGACCGCTGGCGTTCGGTAAATCGCGCGGGGACCACATGGGTGCTTTCATCTCACCCTTCGCTTTCCCTCTCAGGTCGGCCCAGAATCCCCTTTCCTCAGTCCTCGTCCACGGGCCTCCCGCGAGCCGGAATCCCGAAAGCCCGGGCTCCGTAATCTGTGGATTCTCACCCACGGCTGAAGCCGTGGGCATGGGGTTTCGTCCCTCCGCGGAAGGATGCCCCAGGCTTTAGCCTGGGGTTGAGGAAACACCACACGGGTTCTCACCCTGGCATTGCGGGCCACATTGAGCTTACCATAATATTCAAGGATTGCGGGGCTCTGGGTCCCGGGATACCGGCTGCAGGTTACCCTGAGCGCCACGCCCTTCGACAGGCTCAGGGACCGTGGCGCCGAAGGGCCGGTATGACGAATTTGACCAGGTCTTCTCTTGTTTCGCCGGAGGCTCCTCCACCAACTCCTTTGACTTTGAACTATACTCGACCATATCATTAGCCCGATATTCCCGCATCGGAGCGCGCATACCCGCATGAGGATTCTGGCGATAGGCGATGTGATCGGACGCCCGGGCCGACGGGCCCTTAAGTCGCTCCTTCCCGGACTCAAGGCGGACCTGGGGGTGGACTTCGTCATGGTGAACGGCGAAAACGCCGCCGGCGGGATCGGCCTTACTCCCGAGACCGCCCAGGAGCTTCTGGATGCCGGCGCTGATGTCATAACGACAGGCAACCACGTCTGGGCCCAGAAGGAGATCATTCCCTGCCTGGACAGCGACATGGCCCTCCTGCGCCCGCTGAACTTTCCCCCGGGCGTTCCAGGGAGGGGACACCTGGAAAAGCATGGCGTTGTCGTCGTCAACCTGATCGGCCAGACCTTCATTGGCAATTATGAGTGTCCGTTCCGGGCGATGGACTGCCTGGTGGCCGGACTTGGGCCCGGCCCGCACACCATCGTCATCGACTTTCACGCTGAGGCTACATCGGAGAAAGTGGCCATGGGCCGCTATCTTGACGGCCGGGTTACCGCCGTGCTCGGGACACATACCCATGTGGGCACGATTGACGCCGGGCTGCTTCCCCGGGGGAGCGCCTACGTCACGGATATCGGCATGACTGGGCCTCAGGATTCGATCATCGGAGACGACGTGGACAATGTGATCCAGAAGTTCTTGACCAAGATGCCTTACCGTCTCTCAGTGGGTCGCGGCAAAGTGGTCGTGAACGCCGTCCTCGTTGAAGCTGACTCGGAGACAGGAAAGGCCATGAGTATCGAGCGCATACAGCGGGAGCTCGCATGACCTTGAGGGCTGACCTCCACGTGCATTCGACGGCTTCCGACGGCCGATTGACTCCGGAAGCGGTGGTGTCGCGCGCGGTTGAAGCCGGGGTCTCGGTGCTTTCTCTCACTGACCACGACTCTATGGAAGGCATTGGCGCTGCAGTAGCCGCCGCTCGCCGGCACAACGGGCTCCTGGTACTGCCGGGAGTCGAGATAAACAGCGATGTGCCGGGATCTGAAGTTCATATGCTTGGCTATTGCATGGACGTCGGCGACCCGGTGCTGGGACAAGAGCTGGCGAATCTCCGCGAGAATCGCGTCGAGCGCGGCAACAAGATGGTTGTCCGGTTAGCCGAACTCGGGGTACGCATCGACTGGGAGAGAGTGCAGGAGTTGGCGGGCGACGGCGCCATCGGGCGCCCGCACGTGGCGCAGGCCATAGTGGAGGCAGGCTACGTGAGGACGCTGGCCGAGGCCTTCGACAGGTATATCGGACGGAACGCGCCGGCGTATGTTGAAAGGGAGAAGATAACGCCTGAGAAGGCCGTCCGCCTAATTATCGAGGCCGGAGGCTTTGCTGTTCTGGCTCACCCTCACAGCTTTGGGCCCGACAGGGCCGAGGAGATCGTGGCCCCGCTCGTGGCGATTGGCCTTGCCGGAATCGAGGCATTTTACGACGGATTTGGCCCGGGGGAGGTGGCATGGCTGGTCGGCCTTGCGGACAGGCACAACTTGCTCTTGAGCGGCGGCAGCGACTTCCACGGGTTTGGAGGCGATCACGAGACTCCGCTGGGGCAGACTGAGATTCCTTCGGAGCGCTTCGAGACGTTCCTCGCGCGGGCGCGCAAGCATCGCCCCGAGCTGTTCGCGGAATGGACGCTGACATTCACGTAGGACGCTGGCGTGGGCGAACTGACATGACCGCAGTGCCGGAGCCAGACCCGCTTTTCTGGTTGATGCCATGGGCCTTGCACTGACGTTTCTTGTCGCGGCCGGGGCCTACCTTCTGGGTTCGATACCCACTGCTTATCTCGCCACCCGTTGGGCACGCGGATTCGACATACGCAAGCGTGGCTCGGGGCAAGTGGGCGGCAGCAATGTGTGGCACGTAGTGTCGCGCCGAGTGGGAACGCTGGTGGTGGTAGCGGACGTCGTCAAGGGCATGGTGGTGGTGCTCGGGGCGCGCGGGCTGGGGCTAGGCGTCGACTCCCAGGTGGTAGCGGCCATCGCCGCTGTTTCGGGACACAACTGGCCCGTGTTCCTGCGTTTCGGCGGCGGCCGCGGCATCGCGACCCTGGGGGGGGCGATACTGGTGCTGGCATGGCGTGAAACCGCTGTGTTCGCCATTTTCTGTGTCCTCGGACTGGTGATACGGTCTTTCCCTGCGGCCATAATCTTCGGCGTTGCCTCGCTGCCGGTGACTGCGCGGCTGCTGAACGAACCGGCGGCGCTTATTCTCGGGTTCATCGCTATGTTCGCGCTGGTGCTCGCCCGGCGTGTAATACCGAACCGGAAATGGCCTTCCGGAGAGTTGAGGCGGGTGCTGTTGTACCGTGCGCTTTTTGACAGGGATGTGCGCAGCCGCGAAGCATGGATTCGGGAAGGCGGGCGTGGCCCGGAGCAGCACCCGAAGGCGGCGGATATGGAACAAATGGAGCGTAAGAGGCGTCTACCATGAAATGCGCCACCCATCCCGATATCGAGACCAGTCTGGGCTGCGCCACCTGTGGCAGGCCAATTTGCCCGCGATGCATGGTGGAAACTCCGGTCGGCATGAAGTGCCGCGGATGCGCACGGCTGCAAAGGCTTCCAGTATTCCGCGTCTCGGCGCGTCACTACCTTCAAGCACTCGGGGCGGGGCTCGGTTCGGCCGCAGCCTTCGGTTTCGCCTGGGCAGTGTTTCGCGTGTTCGTGCCGTTCTCGGGCTTCTTTGGCTTCTTCATGGCACTGGGCGTGGGCTATGGGACCGGCGAGCTAGTCTATATTGCGGCGAGGCACAAGAGGGGCCCATGGCTTGCCGCTATGGCCGGCGTGTCCGTTGTCATAAGTTCATTCCTCAGCCTCATTGTCTTCCCCCAGCTTATTTCCCCGTTTCGCTTTGCCCCGGGCATTTTCGACTTGCTCTCGGTCGTAGCCGGGGTGGTGGTGGCGGTCACAGTCGTGAGGTAGGCAACTCACCGGCCGGGTGATGTTATGATGAGAGCAGGAGGGCCTTCGCCCTGAGCGAGGAGGTTACGCAATGGCTTTGACGAGTGTCGAAGGGATTGACACGACAATACAAAAGACCAACCTGTGGCTGAAAGACATCATGGGAGAGCTTGCCTGGGTGGACCGGCACAAGGCGTACCTTGCGCTTCGCGCCGTATTGCATGCTTTGAGAGACCGGCTTACCGTCGACGAGGCGGTGAATCTGGGCGCACAGCTTCCCATGTTGGTGAGAGGGCTGTACTACGAGGAATGGCGGCCCCATGGCAGGCCGATCAAATACAGCCGGAACGAGTTCCTGTCGCAGGTTGCCGCGCAGTTCAACGAGCCTGATGTCGATTCCGAGAAAATCACCCACGCTGTGTTCAGGGTACTCTCGCGCAAGATCGCTGCGGGCGAAATCGCGGACGTGAAGGGTGTGCTGCCGAAGGCGATGCGGGAACTCTGGGACGAACATGTAGCGCCGGTCTAGCCCCACGCCAAAGCCAGCGAGCCGTCGGCCTGCATGTCAATTCGGCAGCCGAACTTTTTGCACTCGCGATCCAGAGTCGACCTGAGCCAGCGGGCATCTTCGGCCGGCGCGCGGTTGACGCGAAGTCGCCGCACCTGAGTCGGCGCCATGCGCATCGAGAGTAGTTTCCCGCCGACTGTGTCTATTGTTGCGAAGTACATCAGTCCCAGGTCGCCTCTAAACCCCTCGTAGCCGGAGATTCCCTCGTAGTCATTCAAGAAATCGCCGCAGCCGTACAGGATCGGCCTGTCCTTGTATACCTCGATTCCTTTCACGTGGTGCGATGAATGGCCGTGGACGATGTCTGCCCCCTGGTCTACCAGAAAGTGAGCGAAGCGTTGCTGGACCTGGGGTACCTCATAGCCCCAGTTGGAGCCCCAATGGATCGACGCCACGACTACATCACCCTGGCGCGCAGCTTCCTTTCTCACCCTTTTCCCGATGGCCTCGGCCGTCCGGTCGGAGAGGTCTCGGACCAGGTTGACGCCAGCCCCGTCGGCAGTGGCCGCCCAGGCAGGCGATATGCCGCTTGTCGTGGAGCCGATTCCGAACACGATGCAGCGGCCCCCAGTCTTCTTGATTTCCAGGACCGCGGGCGCCTCCGCCTCATTCGAATTAGCGCCGGCGCCCGCGCAGGCAAGTCCCGCCTTCCGAAGAGTAGCTAGCGTTTCCTCCAGGCCCTGGTAGCCGAAATCGAGGACGTGGTTGTTTCCCAGGACACAGCAGTCGATCCCGGCTGCGGTCAGACAGGCGATGTTCCGGGGATCCATCCGGTAGTGGACGGCCTTGGCCGGCCAGAAATCACTGCTCGTCGTGATGCTTGTCTCCAGGTTAATGATACTGAGGTCGGGAGCGATTGTCCTTAGCTCCTCGAGCGCTTCCCCCCATATGTACGAGAACCCGGCCGGCCTGGATATCGGACCGGCGGACTGCTCTGCCAGCCTGACGTAGTCCAGAGCGTTCTTCACATATGATTCATGCAGCGCCGGGTTGCCCGGGTGCGGGAGTATCTGGTCAATCCCCCGCCCCGTCATGACGTCGCCGCACAGGAACAAGGTTGCCGGCTTGGACATCTCGTTCTCAGAGTAACATTGCGCGGGGCAAGAAGTCATCACCACCTGGCTGTACAGGTGCTAACCTTCTCGTCGTACAATCGTTCTACTATATGCGCCGAGAAACTAAGCGCAGGCTCAGCCTCCGAGAGCCGGGCGACGATTCGCGGGCAGGCAGGTAATCTAATGACATACACAGTGAAAGCTAGCAACAAAGAAGGAGTTGAGCCAGAGGCTGACCTCCAGGATGACGTGGCGCTCGAAGCGGACGTGGAACTTGAGAACTGCGAGCACAACCCCTCCAAAGCGGAAGAGGACACGGGCGAATGGGGTAGCGCCGTCGAGCCGGAAATGGCGCCTGCATTCGCGGCAGACTCGGCCGTGATCGACAGCCAGGAGCCGATCGACAACGCGATGTGGATGTACCTTCGCGAGATCGGAAAAGTGCCGCTGCTCCGAGCTAAGGATGAACGCGCCCTGGCCCGCAAGATCGAGGAAGGGCAGCACCTGACCGACGTGGTCGCCGGTATCACCCGAGGTGGCGTGACACCGTCGGCGACCGACATCACCCTGGCGCTGTTTGGGCGCATCGCCCGCGCGAAGTATCTGGTGAATGCCCTGGGCGAATGTCTTGGCCTTCATAGTGGCGCCAGCTTCAATGACATAGGGTCCCATCCCGGCCTGTGCTCTGCGATGAGCTGCGTCGTCGATGAAGAGCTGACCAGGCGGCTGGCCGCGAAGCTGGGACAGACGGTTGAGCAAACAGCGCGCGATCTTGTAATCCTGTGGCTTGATAGCCGGCTGCTGCCGCCTGAAATCCAGACTCCCATGGGGAAGGGCTGCTCAGTCTCTACCATCGAGAGACTCGTGGACGACCCCGCATTTGCCGACGACCTGAGGTCCAGGGAAGCGGCAGCATCCAGACACTACCGTACGGTTGGGTCCGATGCGAAAAAGTCCGCCCAACACCTTAACGAGGCCAACCTCAGATTGGTGGTAAGTGTAGCAAGGAAGTACCGGGGGCGTGGCATGTCGT
>JACPRR010000244.1 GCA_016189825.1 Chloroflexota bacterium | reverse complement strand
TAGAGCACATCGCCCTTGCGCAGTCGGCGGATGTGGTAGTGATAGCGCCGGCGAGCGCCAACACGATCGCCAAGATCGCCTGCGGCATCGCCGACAACATGCTGTGCTCCACCGTGCTTGCCACCAGGGCGCCGATCATCGTCGCGCCGGCGATGAATGTGAACATGTGGGAAAACCCGGCCACCAGGGAAAACACGGAGAAGCTGCGCCGGCGCGGCTTCGACATCGTCGGTCCAGCGCACGGATGGCTCGCGGAAGGGCGCAAGGGTTGGGGCCGCATGGTCGAGCCACCCGAGGTTATCGACGCCATCAAGATAGCCCTGGGCCGCGGGGGAGACCTGGCCGGAAAGCGCATCGTCGTCACCTCCGGTGGCACCCAGGAGCCCATAGACCCGGTGCGGCACATCACCAACAGGTCATCGGGGAGGATGGGCTGCGCCCTGGCCGAGGCGGCACGGGACCGCGGCGCCGAGGTGACGCTCGTCGCGGCGCCGATGGCCGTACCCGACCCCAACGGCATGAAGACGGTCCACGTCTGCACCGCCGAGGAGATGTTCCTGGCGGTGAAGGAGGCCGTGTCCGGCTGCGATGCACTGGTGATGGCTGCTGCCGTCGCCGACTACCGCCCGGAAAAGGCCGCGACCGAGAAGATAAAGAAATCCGGCGCAAAACTCACGTTGACTCTGGCGCCTACCAGGGACATACTGGCGAGCCTGAGTGGCAGCTTCGTGAAGGTCGGGTTCGCGGCTGAGAGCCAGGACCTAATCGCGAACGCGAGGAAGAAGCTAGAAAGCAAAGGCTTGGACCTCATAGTCGCTAATGACATCAGCCGCTGCGATGCCGGGTTCGCCTCGGACATGAACCAGGTCACCCTTCTCGACCGTGGCGGCAAGGCTGAGGAAGTGCCCCTATTGCCCAAGTCGCAGGTTGCCGACAGGATATTGGACCGGGTCGTGGCGCTGCTGGCCAGGCCGGCCCGTGGGCCGGAATGACGCTTCGCGGGCGGCCTCTTATCATACATCTAAGTTCGAGGGTTTCCCGATATGTCTGAAATGCCCAAGGCCTATGAACCCGGCAAGGTGGAGTCGGGTTGGTACGACTCCTGGATGAAGAAGGGCTACTTCAAGCCTGTTATCGACCCGGCCAAGAAGCCGTTCGTCATCATCATGCCGCCTCCGAATGTCACCGGCGAGCTGCACATCGGACACGCACTCACCGCCACCACCGAGGACATCATGGTGCGCTGGCACCGTATGATGGGCGAGCCGGTCCTGTGGTTGCCGGGCGTCGACCATGCCGGCATTTCCACGCAGTGGGTGGTGGAGAGAAGCCTCCACGCCGAGGGGATCACCCGCCATGACCTGGGCCGCGAGAAATTCGAGCAACGGGTATGGGAGTGGGTGAAGAAGTACCGTGGGGCCATCTCCAGGCAGCATCAGCGGCTCGGCGTGTCATGCGACTGGTCCCGGGAGCGCTTTACGCTCGACCCCGGTCCGTCGCGTGCCGTGAGGACCACCTTCGTCAACCTGTACAACAAGGGCCTCATCTATCGCGGCGAGCGCATCATCAACTGGTGCCCGAGATGCCAGACCGCGCTTTCCGACCTGGAGGTAGTCCACAAGGAGACCAGCGGCCACCTTTACTACATACGCTACCCACTGGAGCCACAGGCGGAGGGTGAGTTCATCACCGTCGCCACCACGAGGCCGGAAACCATGCTCGGTGATACTGCGGTCGCGGTCAACCCGAACGACGTACGTTTCAGGCAGCTCGTCGGCAGGAAAGCCGTGCTCCCGGTGGTGAAACGAGTCATTCCGGTCATACCGGACGAGGCTATCGACCCCTCCTTCGGCGCCGGCGCAGTGAAGGTGACGCCGGCGCATGACCCGGTGGACTTCGACATATCGCAGCGCCATGGACTGCCCCTGGTAAACATACTGAACCCGGACGCCACCCTGAACGAGAACGCCGGCCCTTACGAGGGGATGGACCGCTTCAAGGGGCGGGCGGCCCTCCTCGCCGACCTGGAGCGCGACCGGCTCCTTGCCAAAACGGAGGACTATGTCCATTCAGTGGGCCACTGCGAACGCTGCGGGACCATGGTAGAGCCCCGGGTCAGCAAACAGTGGTTCGTGAAGATAGCGCCGCTCGCTGAGAAAGCGGTCCGGGCGGTCGCTGACGGGCAGGTCAACATCGTGCCAGACCGCTTCAACAAGGTGTACCTGAACTGGATGGAGAATATCCGCGATTGGTGCATCAGCCGGCAACTGTGGTGGGGGCACCGCATACCGGTATGGTACTGCAAGGAGTGCGGCAGAGAGAGCGCATGCGTGGAAGCGCCGCCGGCCTGCCCGCACTGCGGCTCGGGCGCCATCATCCAGGACGCGGACGTGCTCGACACCTGGTTCAGCTCTGGCCTGTGGCCGCACTCGACGCTGGGCTGGCCGGAGGACAGCCAGGACTACCGTTACTTCTATCCCACGACGGTCATGGAGACCGGCTACGACATACTGTTCTTCTGGGTGGCCCGCATGATAATGATGGGCCTGGAGAACACGGGCCAACCGCCGTTCCGCTGGGTGTACTTGCACGGGCTGGTGCGCGACGAAAAGGGCGAGAAAATGAGCAAGGTCAAGGGGAACGTGCTCAACCCGATTGAAGCCATTGACGCGTACGGATGCGATGCGCTGCGCTTCGCCCTCACCACCGGCAGCACGCCGGGCAACGATACCAAGATAAGCGCGCAGCGCCTGGAGGCCGGCCGCAACTTCACCAACAAGCTATGGAATGCGTCGCGCTTCGTGATCATGGGCCTGGCGAGCGCGGGGATGGCGCCGGCAGAGACATTGCGCCTTCCCGAGCCCGCATCGATGCCGGTCGAAGACCGCTGGATACTCAGCCGCTTGAACCGGACGGCCGGCGACATGGGCCGCCTGCTTGGTGACTTTCAGTTCGGCGAAGCGGAGCGACGGCTGTACGATTTCATCTGGGACGAGTACTGCGACTGGTATATCGAGATTTCCAAGGTGCGCACGCGGAGCGGCGGTCCGTCGCCGCTCCCGGTGCTAGTCCACGTGCTGGAAACCTCGCTACGCCTGCTCCATCCCTTCATGCCTTTCGTCACCGAGGAGCTATGGCAACGCCTGCCGCGGCAGGGAGGAGTGGAGTCTATCATGGTCGCCCCTTACCCGGTCGCCGACCAGGAATGGCTAGATGCCGGCGCCGAACGGGTGATGGGCACAACAATCGAGATCGTGCGCGCCATCCGCAATACGCGGGCCCAGTTCAGG
>JACPRR010000245.1 GCA_016189825.1 Chloroflexota bacterium | reverse complement strand
TGACTGGATACCGGCTTTCGCCGGTATGACGTGGGGTAGCGCGGCTGGCAAAGCCAGCGAATTCGTATTCGCCCTTGCCTTTCGCGGGAGTCTCCTATGCGTAGAACTAAGTCCGTTCTATAATGAGACCCTTAGCAAATCCACTTTCAGCGAGCGACGGAAAGGCATAATTTGATTGGCCAAAGTACTGGTGACGCCCATCAAGCCCTCTGAAATAGAACTGCTCAAGATCGGCGACCAGGTAGAGTAATGGGGCATCATCTACACCGGGCGCGATGCCGTGCTGCCCAGGATAGCGCGGCTCTTCAAGGAAGGACGCATCTCCTCCCTCGGCGTCGACTTGAATGGCGCGGTGATCTTTCATTCCGCCGTTAGCGTTGCCGGTGTAGGCCCCACAACGAGCAACAAAGTGGAAATAGAGTCCTCCCTTCCGGCGCTCTCCGCAGCGGGAGTCAAGATGCATGTGGGAAAAGGGGCCCTATCACCGGAGACCGTAAAGGCTCTGGCACGACATGGCTCAGTCTACGCGGTCACCCCACCAGTAACCGCCCTGCTCACCTCCAGAGTGGTATCGCGCCGCATCGTTGCCTTCGGGAGTGAAGGGATGGAAGCATTCCATGAGCTGAAGGTCGAAGGACTCCCGGTTATCATCGCCGCCGCTGGCGGCAAGTCGGTTTCGATCCGCGGCGAGGGCTAGCACTTGCTTGCACGAACCAGCGTAGTGGGGATATCTCCTTTCCCCTGGTGGAGAGGACTAAGGTGAGGGGGCGCCCAATGCCAGCAAGTCAGTCACCCTCTCCCTACCCTCTGAGGTAGAGGAGGCAATTGATGCTGATCTGCATCAAAGGGAATACTGGTCTTGATAGTGATTCTGCCTTCATCGTAGATGATTTGGTCCACGAGCAAGCGCAGCACCTCGCGCCTCTGCGCAAAGGTCATAGCATCCAACCCCTGACTGAGCGACCGGGCGAAGTCTTCTAACTTCGTTTTGTAGGCAGCGGCCTCGACGATTGCTGCCAACTCACGTTGCAGCTCGCATCGCTTTTCCTCGCACGAGGCCTGTTCTTTTCTGATTCGCTCCGCCTCCTCCCGCATCATGAAGTCCGCGTAGAACCCCTTGCGGTATCCCTCGACGAGTCGCCTTTCCTCCATAGGAAGGTCCTTGAGCCTCTTGGACACCTGGGCCAACTCGCTCTGCAGTCCCTCGATTGTGGCCGAGCCCGGCTGGGTAAGGCGCTCCATCTCCTCAATGAGCATTTCAGGACGCTTGAGCAACCCGGTGACCCGGTCCCATACCACCTCCTCCAGTCTCCGAGCCTCTACCGGCCGGCAGAAGCAGGGTTGCGGCTCTCCCCTCTGGTTAATGGGGGCCTTGAAGTGCTGGCTCTTGAAGCAGTAGTAGAAGCTTGTATCATGGCTGCTGCGCCCGCCCATGGCGCTGCCGCAAACGTGCCTGAGAAGGCCAGAGAGCAGGTACTCCCGTCTCGTGTTGCGGCTGGCGAGCCGCCGGTTCTCCTCCAATCGTTTCTGTGCCGCAGCGAACATGTCCCTGCCGACAATGGCAGGAACCGGGGTGGCGATTTGTTGCTCCCTAGGAAGGCGCATGCTCCTCGGCTTTGGCCCGATGCCTGGCGACGGGGCGCTCTGCCTGGCCCAATGATTCGGCCAAAGGGTGCCGGCATAGGTCTCGTTGCACAGCATGCGTCCCAGCAAGCTGATGTGCCAGCGCTGGCCGCCGCGGTTCCGGGCCACACCAAGCCGGTTGAGGCGGTCGGCAAGCTGCACCAGGGAGAGACTCTCCCTGGTATACAGATCGAAGACCATGCGCACCACTCCGGACTCGGCCTCGTGGACAAGGAGCGTTGACGTCTCCGGGTCGTAACGGTAGCCGTAGGGAGCCGCGGCCCGGCTCACCACCAGGCCCTTGCGCGCCTTCTGCAACCGGCCCCTGATGGTGCGCGCCCTGGTCTTGGCCCGCTCGTACTCGGCCACCGCACCCCGCATGGCGAAGAACATCCTTCCTTCAGGGGAGGCGTCCGTCTCCTGGGTGAGGAACTCCAGCTTGACGCCCCGCCGGGCGAACTCGTCGCTCAGCAACAGGAGATCGGAGAGGCTTCGCGATAGGCGGTCGGGATCATGGCAGAGGACGACGTCGATCCGATGATCAGCCACTGCCCTGCTAAGCCTTGAGAGGGCCGGGCGGTCCAGACCGGCGCCGGAGAAGCGGTCATCAACGAAAGCTTCTTTGGCTCCGTCCGGAACCGGGACGTACCGTTTCTCTTCAGCCCGCTTCTTCAGCGCCCAGTCCTGGGCGCCCAGGCCGTACTTCTCAACCTGGGCCTCGGTGGAAACCCGCTCGTACAAAGCTGCGTTAGTCATATGCCACCCCATTTGTGCGGCCTGCGTCCTTGCCTTTCCGCAGGCTCAAGGCAAATTGCAGCACGAATCCCTTGGCTAAGGATTGCCAGGCTATCCCGATAGGGCCGGGCTGACGTTGATAACCCTCTCAAGGTCATGCAGCCGACAAAAGGACATCTTGTTCATCGAGAAGATATAGCTATATGATCATGCCTCCGGGCCCAGAGGGGTTAGGTCAGTGGAAAAACAAAAAGCCTCCCGTTTTGGGAGGCTTTCAGGTTCCGGTCTGTCGACGGTCTCATGGGATAATCCTTCGGTTGCTACTTATCGCTATGTTGTTGCGTGCGACGTGATGACCGTCGTTGCTGTACCGAGTCCGTGCGCGTGGACGATTCCAAATGACAGTCAGGTTTTACTCGGCCTTCCCGGGAGAATGTCCGGATTGTGAAGCTCGTTTCGAACAAACATGCAGGTTCTCTCGAGCCAACTCGTAAGAAGGGTCAAGGCCAAGCGCACGCTCGAAAAGGATACGCGCTTGTTGGAATTCACCTTGCCCCAGCAGCACGTACCCCAAGTCATTGACATAGACCGCAGCGTTTGGGTCCAACTCTGTGGCCCGACGCTCGTGGTACTCAGCCTCCCTCAAGCGGCCTGCCTGCGCCAGGCAGTATCCCAACCCATTATGAAGACTCGCATCTTCACAACAGGCCAAGGCCCTGGTGTAAACCTCGACTGCTTTTTCCCACTCCTCCTGCTTCTCGAACATCCCGGCAAGACCCTCAGTCAACGGTACCGCGATGCCGGGACCGACGGCCAACGCAGCAGCGAAGTGTTCCAATGCCTCCTGGTGACGCACAGTCTGAGCACAAACCTGGGCCAGTAGATTGAGTGCCTCAATCCGCTCTTTGAGAGTGGGTTTCAAAACAAGCACACTTCGAAGTTTGGACTCTGCGACCTCGACGCTGCCAAAGGCAGCACCTGCGGCATAGATTTCACCTATAGCCGACTCCAGAAGAAACGTTTCTTCTGAAACTCTCTCCTTTTTCCTTTTCCCCACTTTTTTCCCCGTTGAACCAAGAAGCCCAGAAATCATTCCCTATCTGGGATTGGATTCTCGTATGTCCGCCCAGGAGTTGGCGGTGCAAGGGCCTCTTATTGGGCTTGATTCTATGTTGTTTCCAAACCCTTTTCAAGGGTGTCCAAGCTTTGCCGCTGGCCCCAAACCCAGACATCTTCCCGCGGTCCGCGCACGCGCCAAGTGCTATGACAGGCCAAGCCTGTAAGGACTGCCTGCCGGAGCGGTTACCACACCCAACTCTGCCTCACCTGGCCTTCGCGATTTCGTCCTCTTGCAGGTGCTGAGGACCACAATCCGTCGTCTTGTTGGGTCGCAGGTCACGGTCGGCCAGATTGTTGCATTACACCGTGAGCACAATCTTGCCCACGGCCTGTCCATCCGCCAGGTACCGGATCGCCTGTGCTGCCTCGGCAAGGGGGAACGTCTTGCCCACGACCGGCGTGACCTTGCCCGCCTCTACCATGTCGCGGAGGACATTCATCGTTTCCTTCTTGCCAGGCGAAGAGAAGACTGACCTGGGTATTGGCGGTCAAAGGGGATTCTGGCCATGAGCCTGAAGACCCTGGGAAGGCTTCCGAACCGCTTGCCCCGCGTACGGCCATAACCATCGTGGGCGATGAGGACATAGAGGCCGCTGGATGTGAGAGCGCGCTTGATCTTGGAGAATGGATGGTTGCCCGGGATGTCCAGGACGAGGTCGTAGCGCTCGGTCCCCTGGGTGAAGTCCTCTTGCGTGTAGTCGATGACGTGGTCTGCGCCCGCTGATCTGAGCAGGTCTATCTTCGGAGTGTTATCCACCGCAGTAACCTCGGCACCGAACGCCGTGGCGGAGAGATTCTTCCATACGCTGAAGTCGGAATGTTTGGTGAACTGGCGGGACATGCCAACTGAGGAGTTAAGTATGATATAGTGGACTTCGTCGAGATGTCAGTGAGCGGTTACATTCGTATATAGGTTATCTTAGCCCCAATACTGTTCAGT
>JACPRR010000255.1 GCA_016189825.1 Chloroflexota bacterium | reverse complement strand
GGCCATGAGGTCGGCGCTGAAGTTCACGCAGTTGTACGTGTCAGCATTGTAGGTGCGGAACTGGACAGGGTCGTTCTGGAGGAAACTTTTCACCTGGGCGTATGTTGGATCCCTGGACACGTAGCCGGCGCCGGCAGCCATACGGTCATAGTTCGTTTGCAGGTTGGCCAGTGTGGTCTGCACCGTGGCGACCTGCTCCCGGGCAAGCTTCAACTCGGCCAATTGCGATGTGTAGTCGGCGCGGCTCTTCGCCAGGTCGGCCCTGACGCCCATGAGGTCAGCGCGGGTGCTGCTGAGGTCAGCCGACAGGCTAGCCAGGTCGCCCCGGCTTTTCGCGAGGTCCAATGTGGCGGCGGAGAGCGTTACCCTGGCCTGCTGGAGGTTGCCGTTTGCGGTCGCCAGGTCCGTTTGCGTGGACCCGAGTGTGACCTGTGTGCCTGCCAGGTCAGTCTGCGTTCTGGCTAGCTCGGCGGTCTTGCTCTGAAGGCTCTCCTGAGCCCGCTTCAGGTTAGTCTTTGTGTCAGCAAGCGTGCTCTGCGATTCGACGAGCCTGGCGCGGTTGCTCGAGAGGTCGGCGCGGGCCATGGAGAGGTTGACCGATAAGACCGCCAGTACGATGACGAGCACCGCGGCAAGGCTCGCGAATGCAATGGTTGCCGGCGAGCGCTTGCGCGTAGATACGAAGTCCGCTGGTGGTGCGGCTGGTTCAGACGGGTTCTTCGGCAGCACAACTGTTCGCTCGGTATCCATGTTCCTTCCTCCAGACGGCGACCGTGCCCTTGAGATGAACGATTCTACCGCGAACAGGCGCAGGAGTCCAGATTATGTATAGCTGACTTCACCTCGACAACCCCGATACACTTGACTTCGGCGGCTTGCCAGCCTTACTATCGTACGCAGCGTGTCCGTGTATTGGATGGCGAAGAGGAAGGGGGCCGCATAGTAGTCGCTCCCACGAGTCCGCGTAACGGGGGTCTCCTCTCCCGTCGAGGGAGAGGAAAAATCGTTGGAGGAGTGTCGTAAGGAGTCGGATGGAAGAGATTCTGGAAAAGCTAAAGAAAGCCGTGCTCGAGGGCGAAGATGATCTGGCGCTGAGCCTTGTGAACAAGGCCCTCGAAGAGGGATACCAACCGCTGGTCCTGGTGAACCAGGCGCTCGTGCCGGGAATCCGGCAGGCCGGCGAGCTGTGGAAGAAGAATGTTTACTTTCAGTCGGACGTCATCATGTCTGTCGAGGCATTCCGGGTGACCATGGAGGTCGTTGAGCCGCTCCTCAAGGCGGAGGAGATGGCGGATGCCCGCAAGGTCGTGATCGGCACCGTCGCTGGTGACATGCACAACCTGGGCAAGATGATCGTGGTCGCCATGCTTCGTGGTGCGGGGTTCAGCGTTACCGATCTCGGTGAGGATGTGCCGACGCCCAGGTTCATCGATGCGGTCAGGGACATGAGGCCCGCCATACTTGGCATGGGCTGCTACATGACGACGACAATGCTGGAGATGAGGGATGTCATGAAGGGCCTCGCCGACGCCGGCCTGCGGGACAAGGTAAAGGTCCTCATCGGCGGTGTGCCCACCACCCAGAAGTTCGCTGAAGAGATCGGGGCCGACGGTTGGGGCAAGGACGCGCTCGACGCCGTCGGCAAGGCCAACGAGCTGGTGGGATAGGCGAAGCCCACACCAGCCCCAACCTCAGACGGTGCTGGACCTGGTAGCTGACATGCACGACTCAAACTTGTCAATACGTTCAAGAAAGGAGAACAAAAATGGATAACTTGCAGAGAATGGGCGGCATTGCGGCACTGTACCAGGCAGCAACGTACTTGATGGGTATTGTGTTCTACCTTTTTGTATTGGACTATCTCAGTGTTGTCGAACCTATCCAGAAGGTGAAATTACTCGTTGACAATCAGATCAGTATGTATGTCACGCACCTATTAATGTATGTGGTATTCGGTATTTTTCTGGTGGTTCTGGCGCTGGCACTCTACGAGCGACTAAAGACCGGCGCATCGGCTATCATGCGGGCGGCGACCGCTTTGGGGCTTATTTGGGCCGGTGTGCTCATTGCAAGCGGCATGATCTTTAACGCCGGCATAGCTCCACTCGTTGCTCTCTATGACAAAGACCCGGCTCAAGCTGCGTTGGTCTGGTCGGGGATTGAATCTGTGTCTAACGGATTGAGTAGCGCGAACGGTGAGATTTTAGGCGGTTTATGGACACTACTGGTAGCTTGGGCAGCTTTGCGGGCGGGCGGGCTTCCCAAGTTCCTAAACTACCTTGGCGTGGTGGTTGGTTTGGTAGGTCTCCTCTCGGCTGTCCCAGTTCTCAATGGGCTAAAGGGTGTTTTTGGGATGAGCCAACTCGTGTGGTTCGTATGGCTGGGGATTGTCATGTTGCGCCAGAGCCCAAGCGCGGCAGTGCAAAAAACTGGCTCTTCCTCTCCCTGTTAATCCCCCTGCGGTCCCCCCTTTGGAAAAGGGGGAGTATTAGGAACAAGCCTAGCCTAGCCTTTGCGAGGGCGCATCTGAGGGCGAGCGCGGCATCATGACAATGCTGGGGACCGTGAGCAGCGCTATCAACGCGGTGCCAAAGAGGACGTATTGAAACCCCTGAGCAAGGTTGACGGACCGGTCCAGTACTATTGAGGCCAGGGCGATCCCCATCATCTGGCCGACATTCCGGCACGTTTGCCGCATGCCCGTGATCGTAGCCACGCGATCAGGCATCAACTCGATACAGGCGTTGTTTGCAGCCGGCATTACGAATCCTTGCGCAAAGCCCGTTAGTGACACGACAACGACCATGACCGCCAATCCGCTCAGCGCCAGGCCGTATGAGGCGAATCCCCCGGACTCGAATCCGAGCAGGGCGATGCCGAGGGCTTCGACGGTGATCCCGATAAGCATGGGCCAGCGATAGCCCCAGCGCGCCAGTTGTAAGGTGGTGAGGACCGAACCGGCCACCATGCCGATGGCCCGGGGCGATGTGAGCAAGCCGCTCTGGAACGTCGATGCGCCATATACCTCGACCGCGTAGAGCGGGAGAAAGCTGAAGACGCCGATCGACAGGCCGAAGGCGGTATTGAACACGTTTGCGGCGGCGAACTGGCGCTCGCGGAGCATCCGCATTTCGATAAGGGGGTTCGCCGCCCCCCGTTCGTAGCGCACAAAGAGTACCGTGGCGGCCGAGCCGGCAACGAACAGGGCTGCGACTGCCGGCCATGACTTGAAAACCTCGCCGCCACCGAGGACAGTAAGACCCACGATCATGGCGCCAAGGCTGGCGGCGAGGAGTCCGGCGCCCCTCAGGTCGAAAGCCGGCTTCGCCATCTTGCTGTCCCTCTTGAGGAGGGCGGCGCCTATGGCGAGGGCAGCGACGCAGGGTGGTATGCTGGCCCAGAAGATGTACCTCCATCCGAAGGACTCGGTGAGCCAGCCGCCAACGTTTGGGCCCACCGCCGAGCCGACGGTCAGGATACTGGTGACAAATCCGACGGACCTCAGTCTTGATTCGGGGAATGTGTCGGCGGCGATGCCGACGGCGGATGTGAGGAAGCCGCCGGAGCCAAGGCCCTGGACGACGCGGAACAGGATCAGCCAGTAGATATTGGGCGCGATGGCGCAGAGGAACGATCCAATGACGAAGAGGAGCACGAAGAAGGTGAAGGTGCGTTTTCGCCCCAGGGCGTCGCTCGCCTTACCGGCCAGGGGGACCATGATGATCACCGCCAGTTGGAAAGAGCTCAGCACCCATCCTGCCAGCACGATGCGGGCGTCGAATGCGGAGGCGATCTCGGGGAAAGCTACCGCCACCGCGGTGTTACCGGCGTTCTGGGTAAACAGGGTGAGCCCGATAGCGGCAAAGATAAGGTATCTGGTCACAGGGAGCAACTATACTACCTTCCCGTCCGCAGGCTCAAGGATGGAGGCTGCGTCGTCGACGGGCGGCTTGACACACAAACGTCACGATGCTATGGTACGGCAACTGTAACGGAGAAAAGCGGATGACAAAAGCACATGGCGGGCAACTGGTTGCCAGGAGTCTCAAGAGGGAAGGGATAGACCTGATTTTTTCTCTTCCCGGCAAGGAGATCGATCATATCTACGACGCCTGCATCGACGAGAACATCAGGATCATAGACGTTCGTCACGAACAGGCGGCTGCTGCTATGGCGGATGGTTGGACGCGGGTTACGGGCCGTCCCGCAGTTGTCGTGGTGGCGGGGATGCCGGCTGTCGTGGCGATGATGGCCGGGATCAGGAATGCCGAATTCAGCCCGGTCATTGCCATCAGTGGCAAGACCGATCTTTCCCGCCTTGAGCGGGGGCTACCCCATGAGATGGACCAACTGGCGGTGATGAGCCCGATAACGAAGTGGGCACGCACGGTTTATGAGACTCGCAGGATCCCGGAGTACATTGCCAGCAGTTTCAGG
>JACPRR010000254.1 GCA_016189825.1 Chloroflexota bacterium | reverse complement strand
GAGTTACTCCACTTCGATGCCCATGCTGCGGGCGGTACCAGCTACAATGCGCATTGCGCCTTCTATGTCGGCCGCGTTCAAGTCCTTCTGCTTCACCTGCGCGATCTCTCGCAGCTTGGCCTGAGGAATCTTGCCGATCTTCTGCCGGTTGGGGATTCCGCTTCCCTTTTCTACGCTGAGTGCCCGCTTCAGAAGGTCGGAGGCCGGCGGCGTTTTGGTCGTGAACGTGAAGCTCCGGTCCTCGTACACGGTGATCTCGACCGGGATGATGAACCCTGACTGCGAGGCGGTCCGGTCGTTGTACTCCTTGCAGAAGCCCATGATGTTGAGGCCATGCTGGCCCAGCGCGGGCCCCACCGGCGGCGCCGGCGTTGCCTTGCCCGCGGGTATTTGAAGCTTAACTATTGCTTTGACTTTCTTGGCCATATTCTAAGGCTCCTCGGGGATGATGGGCCTACTGCCGCTCGACTTGCAGGAAATCCAGCTCCACAGACGTTTCTCGTCCAAATAGCGAGAGCATGACCCGGACCTTGCCCTTCTCCTGATTGACCTCGTCGACTTTGCCCACGAAGTCGATAAACGGGCCGTCGACGACGCGGACGCTCTGGCCCCTGGAGAAGCCGACTTTCACCTTCGGGGCTTCCGCTACCATCTGGTCCAGTATCTTCTTGACCTCGCTCTCTTCGAGCGGCGTTGGCTTGTTGCCGCTGCTGACAAACCCGGTCACACCGGGCGTATTGCGCACGATGTCCCATGTCTCATCGTTAAGCGCCATCTGCACCAGCAAGTAGCCCGGGAAGACCTTCTTGGTGACAGTGCGTCGCATACCGTCCTTGATCTCGACCTCGGACTCGGTGGGCACCACAACCTGCAACACCTTCTCGCCGGCGCCCATGAACTTGATGCGCTGTTCCAGGTTCTTCTTCACCCGGTCTTCATAGCCGGAGTATGTGTGGATCACGTACCAGCGCTTTTCCATCTGCTTGGTATCCATTACCCGCCGGTGCCTCCGAGCAGACCGACAAGCCTGGTGAAAAGCCAATCGACGCCGCCAAGGATGAGACCGAGCGAAACGGTAATGGCGATCACGATGGAAGTGAGCCGGACGGTCTCCTTCCTGCTGGGCCAGACAACCTTCTTGAACTCACCCCAGGTCTCAGTAAAAAACGCAGTCGCCCCACGCCTCTTCGCCGTCTGCACCCCGACGCCGGCCACAGCCCTTTCTGGCCTTCGTTCCACTGCTATTTCACTTCCCTATGAACGGTATGACGCCGATCCCTGGGGCAGTACTTCTTCAGCTCCAGCCTCTGCGGATCGTTCTTCTTATTCTTAGTCGTGGTATACGTCCTCTCCTTGCATTCGGAGCAAGCAAGATGGATGATGACCCGTGCCTCGCCCTTCTTCGCCATCTAACTTCTCGTATCCTCGGGCCTAGCCAGGCCCTCGTTTCCTATTCGACAACCTTGGTGATAACGCCGGAGGCGACTGTCCTGCCGCCTTCGCGGATGGCAAAGCGCAGGCCCTGTTCCATCGCCACCGGGTAGATCAACTCGA
Source organism: Chloroflexota bacterium (assembly GCA_016189825.1). Classification (GTDB taxonomy): domain Bacteria; phylum Chloroflexota; class Dehalococcoidia; order JACPPY01; family JACPPY01; genus JACPRR01. Next base: position 1,997 of record JACPRR010000254.1, on the reverse strand, counting down.
TATCCATGGTGATGTTGTCTCCGGGCATCACCATCTCGACGCCCTCAGGCAGCTTTATGCTCCCGGTCACATCAAGGGTCCTGATGTAAAACTGAGGCTTGTAACCATTGAAGAACGGGGTATGCCGTCCCCCTTCCTCCTTGGTCAGCACATAGATCTCGCCCTTGGCCTTGTTGTGCGGCTTGATCGATCCGGGGGCGGCGAGAACCTGACCGCGCTCGACATCCTCGCGCTCTATGCCCCTGATAAGACAGCCGACGGCGTCGCCCGGTTCGCCCATGTCCAGCAGCTTGTGGAACATCTCGACGCCGGTAACCGTCGTCTTCCGGATCGGCTTGATGCCGACGATTTCAACTTCGTCCCCGACCTTGACGATACCACGCTCGATTCTTCCGGTCACCACAGTGCCACGTCCCTTGATGCCAAATACATCCTCGACCGGCATCAGGAACGGCTTGTCTTTCGGCCTCGAGGGCACGGGGATGTAGGAGTCAACTGCGTCCATCAGCTTCCAGATCTTGCCGCACCACTGGCATTCGCGCTTGCCGCAGCCACACTCAAGGGCTTTCACGGCGCTCACGCGCACGATGGGCACATCGTCGCCGGGGAACTGGTTCTTCTTCAGAAGGTCCCGCATTTCGAGCTCGACCAGCTCCAGCAGCTCCTCATCCTCCATAAGGTCGACCTTGTTGAGAGCGACCACCAGGCTCGGCACCTGTACCTGCCGGGCAAGGAGGATGTGCTCTCTTGTCTGGGGCATGGGCCCGTCAGGCGCGCTCACTACCACGATACCGCCGTCCATCTGGGCTGCGCCGGTGATCATGTTCTTGATGTAGTCGGCATGCCCGGGGCAGTCCACGTGAGCATAGTGCCGCTTCTCGGTCTCATACTCGACGTGGGCAATTGCGATGGTCATGCCGCGCGCCTTCTCTTCAGGGGCATTGTCAATGGAATCAAAGGCCCTGAACGAGCCTCCGCCGGCTTTCGACAGTACCATCGTTATCGCCGATGTGAGCGTCGTCTTGCCGTGATCAACGTGTCCCACGGTGCCCACATTGACATGTGGTTTATTGCGTACAAAGACCTTTTTAGCCATAATTGCGCTTTCCTCCTTCTCGGTCCGGACGGTCCGGTCATCAAGTCCCCCTGAGGGGAGCGGACGCATCCGGTCTGCAATCTCGACATATTCAACTTAGTTATGGAGCCCACAACCAGAATCGAACTGGTGACCCCGTTCTTACCAAGAACGTGCTCTACCAGACTGAGCTATGTGGGCCCGACCGGCCAAAAGCTCAAATGGTGGAGGGGGGAGGATTCGAACCTCCGCAGCCCTTTCAGGCGGCAGATTTACAGTCTGCTCCGATTAACCACTCTGGCACCCCTCCACAGCCTGGTACATTGAGACCAGAGCCCGAGAGGGGAGTCGAACCCGCTAACCTACCGATTACAAATCGGTTGCGCTGCCATTGCGCTACTCGGGCATATGCGCTAGGCCGCAAAGTTAAAGAAGCGAACAGCCATCAGGCTATTCGCCGAATGCGTAGTATAGAAGACGGCCCAGCGAAAGTCAAATGATAGCCGAAGGGACTGACAGGGTCAAACGTGCCTGGCGCGTCGCATATCATCAATATACCACACTATGCTGGCAAACAGCAGGATAGTAGAGGTAACCAGCAATAGCACGCCCTGCTTCAAGAGCCCGCTGACAAAGGCCATCACGGCGTTTTCCGCCATGCTCGCCGCCTTCTGGTTCAGGAGCCCCTGGAAGCCCCCTGCCGCGGTGCCCATCCTGTCCAATTGCTGGTGTATCTGTGGTTGGGCCGTGGCCGAGAACACCGGCCCGAAGAGTATGGTTACAGCGACGGCCGTTACCAACAGCACAGCCGAAGCCCACATGAGCCGGCTGCTCCACCGACGTCCACCGAGGAACCCGATACCAATAAGGACAAGCCCTGGCAGCAGCCACAGCAGCATCCTGTACTTCCTTGCCGTCCCCG
>JACPRR010000250.1 GCA_016189825.1 Chloroflexota bacterium | reverse complement strand
TCTCACATATGACATCAGTTCTACGGATGTTTGTTCCACCCCACCAGAATACGATATAATTTGTGCGCAATCCAATCTCGGGCCCGTAGCTCAGTGGCAGAGCGGCCGGCTCATAACCGGTTGGTCATAGGTTCGAACCCTGTCGGGCCCAGTAAACCCACCCTCGCCAGCGCCCGCTATGCGCTTCCCCGTACGTGGTTTAATTGAGGTGGAGGAGGCGTTTTCGCCTTTTGCCACAACTGCCACTTCGATAGCCTGCGGGAAACAATGGAGAGATCCGGTACCATCCTGGAAATCCGTGACCTGAAGACGCACTTCTACACCAGCGAGGGTGTTGTCCGCGCGGTGGACGGTGTGTCCCTTGATGTCAGCGCCGGGGAAACCCTGGCCTTAGTGGGTGAAAGCGGCTCCGGCAAGTCGGTCACAGCTATGTCAGTGCTGGGCCTCGTGCCTTACCCGGGCAGGGTTGTCGGAGGAGCTGCGTTGTTTAGAGGAGAGGACTTGCTCAAAGCCGCTTCACAAAAGATGAGAGACGTCCGCGGCAAGCACATTGGCATTGTCTTTCAGGAGCCGATGACCTCCTTGAACCCTGTCATCAGCATCGGGGAACAGATCGCCGAGCCGCTGAAAGTGCACCTTGGCATGAACGGGAACGCTGCGCACGGCAGGGTGTTGGAACTGCTACATGCGGTAGGTATCCGGGATGGCGAGCGGCGCTACCGCGACTACCCCCACCAGTTCAGCGGCGGCATGAGGCAAAGGGTGATGATCGCGATGGCCATGAGCTGTGCCCCAGAACTCCTCATTGCGGATGAACCCACCACGGCGTTGGACGTCATCACTCAAGCGCAGATACTGGACACGATTACCAGGTTGGCCCGGGAATCCAGCGCCGCCCTCATGATAATCACGCACAATCTGGGGATTGTCGCCCGCTATGCACACAGGGTCAATGTCATGCGGTCCGGAAAGATTGTGGAAACCGGTGCGGCCGAGAGAGTCTTCTCACATCCGACGCATCCTTATACGCAACAGCTTCTGGACTGCGTCCCGCGCCTCGACCGCATCAAGCGGGGGAAGTGAACATGAACGCACCCCTATCCGTGGATACCTTTGCAATCCCGGTGTGGTCCGCCTATCGGGTGAGTGTTACTGAGGGTCCAAATGGGTGACTGGCTGATTGAAGTGAGGGACCTGAAAATGTACTTCCCCATCACCTCCGGGACCATCTTCCCTCACAAGGTAGATGAGATAAGGGCTGTGGATGGAGTCAGTTTCTCCGTCAGGCGCGGCGATACCCTGGGACTGGTGGGAGAAAGCGGATCGGGAAAGAGCACGTTGGGGCTGTGTTTGCTGCAACTATACCGGCCCACCGCGGGCCAGGTCGTCTACCAGGGACAGGACCTGTGCCGCGCCAGGGGCTCTGAACTGCGTCGCATGCGCCGCGAGATGCAGATCATCTTCCAGGACCCCTACGGATCCCTCGACCCGAGGATGACTGCGGCGGACATTATCTCTGAGCCTCTCCACATTCACCGGTTGCTGCCCCGCCGGGACCACAGGAAGCGGGTGGAAGGACTACTTTCAAGGGTGGGCCTCAATCCGGAGCAGGCCGATCGATATCCCCATGAGTTCAGTGCCGGCGAGCGCCAGCGTGTCGGCATAGCACGCGCTCTGGCGGTGGAACCCCGTTTCATCGTGTGCGACGAGCCTGTCTCCGCGCTCGATGTGTGCGTCCAGGCCCAGGTGCTGCGCCTCCTCGGCGACCTGCAGGCAAAGTTGGGTTTGACTTACTTGTTCATTGCGCACGATCTGGCAGTTGTAGGACAGATGAGCGACCGCATAGCGGTCATGCTCCGCGGCAGAGTGGTTGAGTTGGGGACCACGGACCAGGTGCTGTTCAAACCAGCGCATCCCTATACCCGCAGCCTGATCTCCGCAATACCGATACCCGACCCCGCCGTCGAAAAGAAGCGTGCGAGAGCGGTACTTCCCATAGAAGACGCCGAATCGCCGGCGCTTGCAGGCTGCCGCTTCGCGGCCGCTTGCCCCGAGTCGGATGCTTCCTGCCGTGAAAAGGCGCCGGCCATGAAACTGATAGAGCCAGAACACTGGGTAGAATGTTGGAGAACGTGAATCACGCCGTGGGTATGTCCCGCAGAATCCTGCTTGCCGCCATTGTCTTGCTTGTTCTACTGGTCCCCGCGTGCAGTCGACGGGCATTGCCAGGTAACGGCGAGTTGGTCCAGTTGTGGGATGACCCGGCCACACTCGATCCCCACCTGGCGGGCGACGTCCCGTCAGCGTTGATCGTAATCGAGGTATTTGGCGGCCTCGTCACGCTGGACACCAACCTGAAGGTGGTGCCCGACCTCGCGGAGAGATGGACGGTCAGCGCCAACGGCCGAACCTACACATTTTCGCTGCGGGAAGGCGCTGTTTTTCACGATGGCAAGGCTGTGACAGCGGCGGACGTCAAATGGTCCATTGAAAGGATATCCGATCCCAGGACCCAATCTACCACGGTCGACACCTATCTGGGGGACATTGTCGGCGTGAAAGAGAGACTCCGTGGAGAAGCCTCAGAGGTAAAAGGGGTTGAAGTAATAGACGATCGCACAGTGGCGATAACCATAGACGCACCAAAGGCGTACTTTCTGGCAAAGATGACCTACCCCACAGCTTTTGTTCTTGACCGGGAGAACGTGGAAAGGACACCGGACTGGACCCGGAGGCCAAACGGCACTGGCCCTTTCAGGATGAAAGAGTACGTTCCGGGATTCACCGTCGTCCTGGAACGTAACGAGCGCTACCACCTGGGCGCAGCCAGGCTCAACCGCGTGCGGCTGCTTTTGGCAGGCGGCAACCCGATGGTGATGTACGAGAACAACGAGATACATGTCACAGGGGTTGGGCTGGAAGACCTGGACTTAGTGCTCGACCCAATTTCGCCACTGCGCAAAGAAGTGCATACTCCGCCTCCCGGTTTCCAGACTAGCTACCTCGGCTTTGACCTGGCCCAGCCGCCCTTCGACGATGTCAAGGTGCGCCAGGCTCTGAATCTTGCCATCGACAGGGACGCGATAGCCACTAGGGTCCTGCGAGACCTTGTGGTGCCGGCGCGTGGGATACTCCCACCCGGTTTCCCCGGCTATGACCCGGCACGCCCCGGCCTGCGCTACGACCTGGAGAAGGCGAGGCAGTTGCTGGCCGAATCCAAATACGGACCGGACCCCAGGAAGCTTCCGCGCATGACACTGGCTGTTCCTGGCACACTCGGCGCTGCCGTAGGACCGGAACTGCAGGCTGTGCTGGCCAACTGGCGCGACTCGCTTGGGGTGACCGTCGAGATCCAACAGATAGAGTTCGCCACTTTCCTGCGCGACCTGCGCGACCATCGCTTACAGATGTTCGCTCTGGCCTGGGTGGCTGATTACCCTGATCCACAGGACTTCCTCGACCTGCTGTTTCACAGCAGCAGCCTCAATAACGAGACCCGCTACCGGAACCCCGAAGTCGACCGGCTGTTGGAAACCGCTCGAACGGAAAGAGACGAGTCCGTCCGCTTTGGCCTGTACCGAAAGGCCGAGGAAACCATCATAGACGAAGCTCCCTGGGCCCCTCTGTGGCACCCCGGCTCGGGGGTGGTGCTCATCAAACCCCAGGTGAAGGACTATCTCCTGTTGCCGGCACTGGCGCCCAGATTCCGATTCGTCTACATCGAGGAATAGGAGCGACAATGGGAAGGTATTTGGTACGCAGGTTGTTGTGGACACCGGTTCTTCTGCTCATTGTTGGGTTCATCACCTTCATGCTCGTTCAATACGGGCCCGGCGACCCGGTGGAGGTGCTCCAGGGCCAGTACCGCGACCCCGAAGTAGTGGCAAGGATCCGCGCCCAGCGCGGTCTCGACCAGCCGGTCATGGTGCAATACGGCATCTACATCAAGAACGCACTCAAGGGAGACCTCGGAGAAAGCTTCAGGTATCGCGGCCAATCGGTGGCCGGGCTTATCGCCGACAGGGCGTTGGTTTCGAGCCAGTTGGCGCTTGCGGCACTACTCCTTTCCCTGTCGCTGGGCATCACTGCCGGGCTTTTCGCGGCGCTCCGGCAGGGACAGTGGCAGGATGCGGGGATAATCGGCGCCGCCCTGTTCTTCTACTCGCTCCCGGTGTTTATCACCGCGCCGTTCCTGCTTCTCGTCTTCGTCCTCTGGCTGGGGATACTGCCTTCCCAGGGATGGGGTGGCTTATTAGACTCTCATATCATCATGCCCGCGTTGATACTGGGGATACCAGGAGTGGCGTTCTTCGCGCGCATGTCGCGGAACAGCATTGTGGAGGTCCTGGGCCAGGACTACGTCAGGACCGCCAGGGCGAAGGGCCTGCCTGAATCCATGGTGTATCTCCGTCACGTCCTCCGGAACGCCATGGTTCCCGTGTTCACCCTGGCCGGACTTGGTCTGGCGACCCTGGTAACAGGCGCCATAGTCACCGAGACGTATTTTGGGATACCTGGCATTGGCAGGCTGACTATTGATGCCTTCCGTTCCCGGGACTATCCCGTCATTATGGCGCTTACCCTGATGATAGCCGCCGCGTATGTCCTGGCGAACCTGATCGTCGACATCGGCTACCGGTGTCTCGACCCGCGTATCCGTTATGATTGAAGAAGGAGCACTAATACAAACGAACAAAGTGATGTTGCATCCCTATGGGCGGCACAGGCGTCCCTGCCTGTGCGCCATGCCACAGATTCAAGGGCGTCTGTATTAATG
>JACPRR010000242.1 GCA_016189825.1 Chloroflexota bacterium | reverse complement strand
AGCTTGGGTCTCCGCCAGCCACGCACGTGCTCAATGGGATTGCTTCGTCCCGAGGCGGGACTCGCAACGACGGTTTGTGGACAGCCCCGAAGGGCGGTATTTTCATAGCAATGACAAGGGTGGTGCAGTGGATTATTCACCATTATTTCTTGCGTTTGTATGAGCTCCGACCGACCTGGGTCGGCGGTCAGGATTAGTTGCAGAGGGGCCTGCACAGCCACCAGCCCGCATGTGCTGTCACTCTGAGCCGTCCCGATTCCATCGGGACGAGTCGAAGAATCTCTGCTGCCGCAGCAGCGGCAAGGGGCCCCGAGAAGAGATTCTTCGCGCAGTTTACCCTGCGCCTGCCGTCCGCCCTTCGAGTCCTTCGAGAGCCTCAGGAACCGTCTCAGGGACCGCGGACGGCGGCCGAAGGGCTCGGAATTAGTCGTGTCTATTACCATAGACACCACGAGGTGTGAAAACGGTCCACGGGCGGGACGCCCGGGCCACCCAAGGCATTCTCACAGCGATGATAGGTTCTCTCAGCCGATGTGCAGCCAAACACGCAACCGGTAACTCGATTCGCTCCGCTTTTGACTTTGCCTGACGCCTCGCGGAAACTATAGAAAGCTATGTTCATGCCTGCCACTCGCGAGGAGATGGCCCGCTTGGGATGGGACGAGCTCGACGTCATCCTGGTCACCGGGGACAGCTACATCGACAGCCCTTTCATCGGCATAGCCGTTATCGGGAAGGTCCTGGCCGGCGCCGGCTACCGGGTGGGCGTGATCGCCCAGCCGGACACGCAGTCGGACAAGGACATCCGCCGGCTGGGCGAGCCGAAACTGTTCTGGGGAGTTAGCGGCGGCAGCATCGACTCGATGATCGCCAACTACACGTCGCTGAAAAAGAAACGCAGGAGCGACGACTATACCCCGGGCGGGACCAACAACCGCCGTCCCGACCGCGCCGTGATTGTCTACACCAACCTGATCAAACGCTACTTCAAGAGCGCGAGGCCTATCGTACTCGGGGGGATCGAGGCGAGCCTTCGGCGCGTCGCTCACTACGACTACTGGTCCGACCGCGTGCGCGGATCTGTCCTGCTCGACGCGAAGGCTGACTACCTGCTCTACGGCATGGCGGAAGGGCCGGTGCTGCGGCTGGCGCAGGTCTTGAAAACCGGCGGAGACACCCGTGGTATGCGTGGACTGTGCTACATCGCCGGGGAGTCCGGCGGCGCCCGCGAACTGGAAGGCTACCTCGATCTGCCATCATACGAGACGGTTGCCGGCGACAAGAGTGCGCTGGTCGAGATGTTCCATGCTTTCTACCAGAACCAGGATCCTCTGACGGCCAGGGGCCTGTGCCAAAGACACGGCAATCGCATCCTGGTGCATAACCCGCCTGCTCCCTACGAGACGCAGGCTGAGCTGGACGCGGTCTACGCACTAGCTTTCGAGCGCGCCCAGCACCCCTACTACGAGAGGCAGGGCAAGGTCGCGGCGCTGGAGACCATCCGCTTCGCCATCCCGACTCACCGTGGCTGCTACGGGGAATGCAGCTTCTGCGCCATAGCTGTTCACGAGGGACGTACTGTGCGCTGGCGGAGTGCGCAGTCAATCCTGGCCGAGGCCCGCCTGCTCACGGAGCACCCCGATTTCAAAGGGTACATTGTCGACCTCGGCGGGCCCACGGCGAACATGTATGGCTTCGAATGCGGCAAGAAGCTTGAGCGGGGGGCTTGCCGCGAGCGGCGATGCCTTTACCCGGATGTCTGTCCCTCGCTAAGGCCAGACCACAGCCGTCAGTTGGAATTGCTGCGCGCCGTCAGGAGAATCCCCGGTGTCAAGAAGGTATTCGTGGCCTCGGGCATTCGCTACGACCTGCTGCTCAGCGACCAGAAGCACGGCATTGCCTACCTGGAAGAGGTGGCAGACCAGCATACGTCAGGCCAGATGAAGGTTGCGCCGGAACACACCGAGGCTAGCGTCCTCAGGGCCATGGGCAAACCCGGACCAGCTTCGCTGCTGCGCTTCAAGAAACTCTTCGACGGAATGACGCGCGAATCCGGCAAGGAACAGTTCCTCACGTACTATTTCATCGCCGGGCACCCCGGGTGCACCGCGAAGGATATGCAAGCCTTGCGGCGGTTCGCCAGAGACCGGCTCAAGATAAGCCCCAGGCAAGTGCAGGTATTTGTTCCGGCGCCATCCACCTACTCCGGCCTGATGTATTACACCGGGCTCGACCCGTTCACCAATAAGCCACTATTCGTGGAGAAGGAACTGAGGGGCAAGCAACGCCAGAAGGACATCCTGGTAGGCCGCTAGCTTTTCATGTTGACGAACTGGAGCGGGACGCCATAGTCCTGCTCGCGGAGGAGGCGCATGATCTCCTGGAGGTCGTCAATGTTCTTGCCAGCGAGCCGCACCTGGTCTTCCTGGATAGCTGGCTGGACCTTGAGCTACGTTCCCTTGACGACCTGGACCATCTTCTGCGCGGCCTCTCTCGGTATGCCTTCTTTGACTTCGATGTCCACCTTGACCGAAGCGCCTGAGCCAGGTTCGATCTCCTTCTGGGCAAGGACTTTGGGGTCTACCTTGAGACGGACGCACTGGGAGATAAGCATGTCCATGATCGCCTTCACCTTGCGGTCATCGGCGGTGACGATGTGGATGAGCTTCGTTCGCCTGTCCAGCGCGATCTCCGACCTGGTATTCCTGAAATCGTATCGCGTGGCGATTTCCCGCTTCACGTTGTTGGTGGCGTTGTCGAGCGCCTGCAGGTCAACCTTGCTCACTACGTCTACGGAAGGCATCGATTCTCCTCCTCGGTTTGAGGACTGCTGATGGCATCCGAGCGCGCATTATGCCACCGCAGACGGAAATGTTCCAGTCGCCATCGCCTGGGCGAAGGGACTCACGGCTTGCCAGGGTTGCAACCTCGGGGCGACGACCGCAACGCAGTGGCGGCGTTCGTAAAGCTGGGGACCGCTTGAAATCGCCGCAACCACGTTTCTCTCCTCTCCTCAAGGGAGCTTTGTACCAAATGTCATTGCTATGAAAATACCGCCCTTCGAGGCTGTCCACAAACCGT
>JACPRR010000240.1 GCA_016189825.1 Chloroflexota bacterium | reverse complement strand
GCTGGTGGCCGTGAAAAGACAGTTTAGAAAATGTTTGGCCGCATGGCCGCGGGTCTTGTAATACTGCTCCGGATGAACTGTGGAGACCGGCAACATGTCTGCGGGAGAAGGAAGATAGTCGACGACCGCATCGAGGAGAAGCTGAACTCCCTTGTTCCTCAGCGCGCTGCCGCAGAAAACGGGCACGAGCCGTCTCGCAAGCGTGGCGCGTCGTATCCCCGCGCGTATCTCGGCAATCCCCACCTCTCTCCCTTCCAAGTAGGCTTCCATCATGGGATCATCGTTCTCGGAAAGGGTCTCGATCATGGCATGCCGGGCCGCGGTGGCTCGCTCGCGCTCTTCGGCCGGTATCGGGCTGGAAACGGGTTCCCCGCTCTCAGGGAAGGTCCACAGTTTCTCATCGATGAGATCGATAATCCCACGAAAGTCCTGCTCGGCCCCGAGTGGCAGGTGGATCACCAGCGGCCTCGCCTGAAGCCTTTCTTTGATGGATGCCACTGAGCGCTCGAAATCAGCTCCCGTACGGTCCATCTTGTTGATAAGGCAAATGCGCGGCACGCCATACCTGTCGGCCTGGCGCCACACAGTCTCCGACTGTGCCTCGACACCCGACACACCATCGAACACCACTACTCCGCCATCAAGGACCCGCAAGCTGCGTTCCACCTCAACGGTGAAATCCACGTGCCCCGGGGTATCGATAAGATTGACGCGATGCCCCCTCCAGTTACAGGTGGTTGCTGCGGAGGTAATGGTTATGCCCCGCTCACGCTCCTGGTCCATCCAGTCCATCACGGCGGTGCCCTCATCAACCTGCCCGATCTTGTAGGTGACACCGGTATAGAACAGTACCCGTTCGGTCAGCGTGGTCTTGCCGGCATCGATGTGGGCGATGATGCCAATGTTTCGGATTAAGTTCAGCGGAGTTGAACGAGCCATTATCTGTCGAGCCTCGCCCTCAGCCCTGCTCTTCGCCTGGCCGGGCGCTTGCCTTGAATCCTTCCTGCTAGTATCCAGCAAATTCTTTACCATCTATAGTGTACAAAGGCCTTGTTTGCCTCGGCCATTCGGTGTGTATCTTCCCGCTTCTTGATACTCGCCCCCTGCCCCTGGGAGGCATCGATCAACTCCTCTGCCAGCTTGACCCGAGTCGCCTTGCCACTCTTGCCCCGGGCAGCGCCAAGTATCCATTTCATCGCCAAGGCCGCGCCGCGCTCAGGCCGCACTTCTATGGGCACCTGGTAGGTCGCGCCCCCAACCCTTCTCGGCTTCACCTCGACCAGGGGAGTCGCGTTCTTCATCGCCTGAAGAAAGACCTCGAGCGGCTCCTTCTTTGTCCGTTCCGCAACCATGTCCATGGCCCCGTAGACTATCCGCTCGGCGGTTGCCTTCTGACCGCGCAACATCGTCTTGTTAATGAAGATGCCGACCGTCGTGCTGCCGTACTTGCCGTCCGGTGGCGTCTTTCTCTTCTCTGCACTTGCTCGCCTTGGCATATCTCGTCTCTCTCTTCTTGTTACGCAGCCGCTTCGGCTCCCGCCTTAGGTTGCTTCGCTCCGTACTTGCTGCGGCCTTGCTTCCGGTTTACCACGCCGCCGGCATCGAGCGCGCCCCGGATGATGTGGTACCTCACGCCGGGTAGATCCTTCACCCTGCCGCCACGGATCAGGACTACGGAGTGTTCCTGGAGATTGTGCCCTTCCCCAGGGATGTAGGCAGTAACCTCGACCCCGTTCGTCAGTCTCACCCGGGCTATCTTGCGCAATGCGGAGTTCGGCTTCTTCGGAGTCATGGTCTTGACTTGTACGCATACACCACGCCGCTGCGGCGCCCCGCGCGTCTTGAGCGTCTTGTTCTTCAGCGCGTTATAGGTAACCCGCAACGCCGGAGCCTTGGTCTTCTTCGAGAGCTTGCTCCGTCCATTGCGCACCAATTGACTAATCGTCGGCATCCGTCTACTCCGCTATCGCTGGCGCCGGCTGGACCGTGCCCAGCTTCGCCGTCTCGCCTGTTTTCACCCAATCAAAAAGCCACCTAGTTACCAGCCAAGCCGTTGCCCGTCACCGGGTACCGTGTTCGGCTGGAACCAGCTGGCCTTGCCAAACCCGAGCCAAGCCAACTGAATTTTGGCGCCGAGCCCGTAGTTTAGCACACCTTTTTCATAGGTGTCAAACGGCCGGACCCAGCCACCCCAGTCCCGCCTGAGCTCCCAGTGAAGATGACGTGGGTTGCCCCTCGTTGCGCCAACTATCAATTGTACACCCTCGCCCTGCGCTTTGCCACCGCGCGCAGGGCTCTGGCCACATATGAATCCCAGCGGGGTCTTTGCCCACCCGGCGCAATGTGGTACACTTGCCACCGAACCTTGGACTTTGGACCGCTGCCGAAATGGAACTGTTCGGATCATCCGGCTATCGAGCCCTCGTGGGCCGCGACCTCATGGACGTGGCTCTTCAATTCGGCTTCGCAATAGGTAACATGGTCCCCTCCGCACTCGTCGCGTCTGATACCCGTACCTCGTCCCCAGCCGCGAAGTACTGCGTCATGTCGGGCCTCCTCGCCTCAGGCTGCAGGGTATTCGACGCCGGCATGGTGCCGACACCCACTCTTGCCTACAATTGCCATGGTTTCGGCGCCGGGGTCATGATCACCGCATCCCACAACCCTCCTGAGTACAACGGGATCAAGCCCTGGAACCCTGACGGTTCTGCCTTCGATGCCCACCAGCGACACCGCATCGAGCTGTCGGTCGCCCGGCGCAACGCCCCTGCCGCGTCCTGGCAGGAAATGGAACATCCAAGACGGTTCGGTGACGCCGTCGAACGGCATATCGAGCGCATCCTCAAAGACTTTCCCGAGCGCCTGAAGGTTAGTGTCGTGGTCGACGCCGGTGGCGGGGCGGGCTCCGCTGCTACTCCCCAACTTCTGGAAAAGCTCGGTTGCCGGGTCACAGCCCTGCACTGCTCTCCCACCGGCTTCTTCCCCCGAAACCCGGAACCCACTGAGGATTCCCTCGCCGACCTCATGCACGCGGTGCGGGCCGTCGGCGCTGATCTCGGCCTGGCGCACGACGCCGACGCTGACCGCCTCGTAGCCGTCGATGAGACAGGCAGACTGGTACCGGGCGACAAGCTGTTGGTGCTACTCGCCCGAGAGCTCGGCGCCCGCACCGTGACCACTACTGTCGACGCATCGATGGTGGTCGAGGAATCCGGGTTCCAAGCGGTAAGGACATGCGTCGGAGACGCCTTCGTCAGCCAGGAGATGAAGCGTGGGGCCGACTTCGGGGGCGAGCCCTGCGGCGCATGGATTTTCCCTTCGATCAGCTACTGTCCGGACGGTGTTCACGCTGCGGCTCAGGTCGCTAGAATAGCGGCCAGAGCTAAGCTGTCCTCCCAGGCCGATTCCATTCACTCCTACCCCATGCGCCGGGGAAGCATTCGCCTGGAGAAGTACGGCATGGAACAGGTCGAATCCGCACTGGAGCGTCTTGGTCCCGTTTCGCTCAGCCACGTCGATGGCGTCCGCGCTGGCTTCCATGACGGATGGGTCCTTGTGCGGCCATCGGGCACCGAACCCAAGATCCGTGTTACGGCGGAGGCGAAGACCGGCGACAGGGTGAACGCGCTATTCGACGCAGCGGTGCAGGCCATTCAGGCGGCGGGATCCAGGACATGAGAAAGAAAGAGACATTATGAAGGCGGCGGTCCTGGCAGCGGGCGAGGGCAAGCGTATGTCCCCCCTCACAGATACGCGGCCTAAGGTCATGCTCCCCGTGGCCAACAAGCCTATCCTTGAACACCTCGTTATTGAAATGCGGGAGGCAGGCGTCGACGAATTCCTCTTCGTCGTTGGCTACCATGGGGAGACCATCCGTGAGTACTTCCGCGACGGCTCGAAATGGAACGTCTCGGTCCAGTACGTCACCCAGAAGAGGCAACTCGGCACCGCTGATGCGGTGCGACAGGTCTCCTGGTGGGCCGGCGAGCGCTTTGTTCTCGCCAACGGCGACGTGGTCGTGGGTCGCGACGATGTTCGCACACTTATGCTTTCGCCCATCCCCGCGATGGGTGTTTCACGGCAAGAAGATGTTTCCGGGCTTGGAGTCGTGGAGCTACACGAGTCGAGGATTGTGCGTATCCATGAGAAAGTGCGGAATCCGCCAGGCAACCTGGTAAACACCGGGCTCTACGTCATGACGAGGGAAATATTCGCCGCGATCAATGATACCCGGCCCTCGAGCCGTGGCGAGTACGAATTGACTGACTCGCTGCAGTTGCTCATCGACCGGGGGACCGGGCTGGGGGGCTACGCGGTGGGGCGGTGGCTGAATTTCACTTATCCCTGGGACCTGCTGGCGGCCAATGAGTTGCTGCTCAGAGACCTCGCGCCGGACATTCAGGGTGAGGTGGAGCCGGGCGCCAGCATCAGGCAACCTCTGGCACTCGGAAAAGGCTCGGTAGTTCGAGCCGGCAGCTACATCATCGGGCCGGCCATCATCGGGGAGGGCTGCGAAATCGGTCCCAATTGCTACATAAGACCTTCCACTGCCATCGCGGATGGATGCCATGTGGGCGCCTCGGTGGAGATCAAGAACTCCATCATGATGGCCGGCGCCAGGGCTCCCCACCACAACTACG
>JACPRR010000241.1 GCA_016189825.1 Chloroflexota bacterium | reverse complement strand
GCCTTGGTGATGGCTGGTGAGGGGGCGAAGGTCGTAGCAAACGATAGCTTACGCGAAGCCGCCGACCGGGTCGTCCAGGAAATATCGAATGCCGGTGGCGCCGCCGCCGCGAGCTTTGATGGCGTTGCCACCTTGTCAGGCGGTGATTCGATTATCAAGACCGCGATCAACAGGTTCGGCAGGATCGACGTCCTGGTAAACTGCGCTGGCTGCGCTCAGACCAAACAAAACAGCGAGTTGACCGAGGGCGATTGGGAATCGATCGTCCTTGCCTATTTGAAGGGGCATTTCTCCTGCACCCAGGCAGCCATGCCGCACATGATCGGGCAGAAGAGCGGCAGCGTGATCAACTTGTCCTCTCATGACGCCTTCTTCAACGATAAGATAGCATATGCCAGCGCCCAGGCCGGAGTCCTGGGGTTCACTGCCGGCTACTCCATAACCTCGAAGCCGCACAACGTGACGGTCAACGCGATAATCGTCAAGGCCAGCAACGAGCTGTCCCGGGACAAAGATCGGGAGGATGGTGGCTTCATCCCGGACAGTGAAGGTTCTGACGTGGACCCGGTCGCCGCTGTTGCCGCATACCTTGCAACTGACGAGGCCAAGAGCATAACCGGCCAGTACATCTATGCGGCCGGCAAAGACATCTGTCTGTACAGCCCTCCGACGACGATGACGGCGGACAACGTATTCGTTCGCCTACCGACTGTATGGACTTCGAATGACGTCAGGCAAATACTGACTCCGATGCTTGCGGCAAAGCATTAGGGAAAGGTTGTCTCGCTTGCTGGGGACAAGACAGGCAGGAGACTCTGGTGGGACGAGACACGGGCTATGGCACGGGTTCATCTGAGGATCACCGCATCGCTTGCTGGCGTGGCGAGGACCGGGGACAGCGACTGGGTGGTCCTCGAGACGGATGTCGCAGAGGCGGCAACGCTCAGGGACCTGCTGGCAGGGGTCGCCGCCGATCATGCCGCCTTCCGGAAATGGGTTTTTGATCCCGATGTCGGGATTCCCGGCGAATGGGCGCTGATCGTGCACAATGGGAATGTCCTCCCACCTGGCGCTCCTTTGAGCGCCGGACTGCGTGATGGAGACACCGTGATTGTGCTTCCCGTGTACGTGGGCGGATAAAAAGGAATGGAGCGAGCGAAGATGGACGAACTTTATGGCTATGCAGGGAGGCTGCTAAGAGTAGACCTGACCGGGGAGCGGACCACAGATGAGAAGATGGACAGTCAGACTGCAAGGCAGTATCTGGGTGGCACGGGGATCGGAGCGAAAATCCTTTACGAGGAAGTCCCCCCGGGGGTGGAATGGTCTGACCCGGATAATCGCCTGATCATAGCTAGCGGGCCCTTGGGAGGGACGAGCATAGAAGGCTCCGGCACTATTTCTGTGGTCACCAAAGGGCCCATGACCAATGGAGGACTCGCGGCCCAGGCGAACGGCATGTTTGGCGCCTTCCTCAGGCTTTCGGGCTATGATGGCCTGGTCCTGCAGGGCAGGGCCAAACGCTGGGTCTATCTGTACATTCACGATGGAAGAGCTGAGATCGGGGATGCCTCGCACCTGGCGGGCAAAGACACCTGGGAGACCGGCGACGCCATCAGGGCGGAGCTTGGCTGCAGCGAACAGCATATGAGCGTGGCCAGTATCGGCCCGGCGGGAGAAAACCTGGTGAGGTTCTCGGGCATATTCGTCGATAGGGGACACGCCGCAGGGCATGGCGGGCCCGGGGCGGTGATGGGCTCAAAGAAGCTAAAGGCAATCGCTGTGGCCAGGGGACGACTGGTCCCGGCTTTCAAAGATGAACAGGGCATTTCAGCGATTGCGAAGCAATTTCACACCGACACACTCAACAATCCCGCGGAAAAAGAGGGGCATTACGGGTATGGGACTCTCAATAGCCTTCGCAACCACACGCTGGCGAACGAAGGTATCGTGCCGGTAAGGAACTACACCACCACTATCTATGACATCGAACCCGACAAGCTCGAAAAGTTCTCAGGCGCGTATATCCGCAGCCATTTCAATCCCAGGCCCAATCCGTGCTGGCGCTGCTCGTTCCATCATGGTTACAGGATCACGATTACCGAAGAGCCGTTCAAGGGACATGATGCCATAGAGCCGGAATACGAATGCCTGGCTGCTTGTGGCCCGCTTATCGGGGTTACCGACGTTACTGCGGCTATCGTACTTGCAAACGAAGTGGACCGCATGGGTTTAGAAGCTAACGAGACGGGATGGACCATCGGTTTGGCGATCGAATGCTTTGAGAAGGGCCTGTTGACCTTGAAGGATACGGGAGGCGTCGCGCTCACCTGGGGGAACTATGAGTCGGCCCTGGAGATGATCCGCAATATGGCCGCGCGTCGCGGCTTCGGCAAGGTGTTGGCGGAGGGGGCGATGAGGGCCGCCCAGCATATCGGTGGCGACGCGCCGAAGTTTGCGGTCCATACAATGAAGGGCAACACGCCGCGGGGGCATGACCACCGGCAGAAATGGCCGATGCTCTTCGACACATGTGTTGCTGAGATGGCCAATGATGAGGGTTTCACCATCGCGAACCCGGCCGACATTGGACTGTCGATCAAGCCAAGCAAACGTCTCGCCATCTCCCCAGAGGACACTTTGCTGTGGAACGTGAAGTTCAAGGGTGGTGACGTGTTTGTTGATTCGCTGGGGGTATGCCGGCACGCCGCCAAGACCGATCTCAAATTGCATTCCCAAGCGGTAAGCGCTGCTACCGGTTGGGACTTCACCGCGCAAGAAGCAATGGACGCGGGCATGCGCGCAGTTACCCTTTTCAGGGCGTTCAATATCAAGCACGGGCATACTGCGGAGATGGACGCCCCCTCGCCTCGTTATGGCTCGGCTCCCACAGATGGGCCGGCGCGGGGCCAGAGCATCATGAGCCACTTTGACGAACTGCGGCGGAAGTACTACGACCAGATGGGATGGGATGTGAAGACCGGAAAGCCCTTGCCCGGCACCCTGAGGCGTTTTGGCCTGGGGCATGTTGTGCCGGACTTGTGGTCGGATGAAACTGTGGCATGACGGACTCGATACTGACAACGCTGGGCTAAGAAAGGATCTGGATGACAACGAGGACGATCACCGTATTGGACCCTACGGGCAATCCGACGGTTAAGGGGGGTGCGATAGCCCACCGCTTGCCTGATCTGAACGGCAAGGTGGTTGGGTTCCTGTGGAACAGCAAGCCAAATGCTGACCTCCTCTTGCTTCGAATCAGGGAACAGCTTTCCAAACGTTTCCACTTTGCCGGAACCAACTGGTACCAGAAACCACTGGCATCAATTCCTGCCCGAGCTTCCGTGAATCAAGACCTTATGCACGCCGCCGATCACCTGGTGATAAATGCCGTTGGTGACTGAGGGGGCTGTACAACAT
>JACPRR010000253.1 GCA_016189825.1 Chloroflexota bacterium | reverse complement strand
TTTGCCACCAACAAGTCATACACGGTTACGCCAAACGCCGGCTATACCGCCAGCATTACTGTTGACGGTACGGCGGCCACGCTGACAGGCGGCGCTTACACGTTCAGCAACGTGCGGGCGAACCACACCATCGCGGCGTCTTTCACCGCCATCGAGTATACGTTGACGGTGACCAGCGCCAACGGCACGGTGGCGAAGAGTCCCGACCAGGCGACCTACCACTACAATGACGTGGTGCAGTTGACCGCCACGGCCAGCGCCGGGTACACCTTCTCCGGCTGGAGCGGCGACGTGACGGGCGCGACCAACCCGGCATCCATAACGATCAACGGAAACAAGTCCGTGACGGCCGGCTATACCATTAATACCTACACGCTGACCTATACCGCGGGCAGCAACGGAACCATCAGCGGGACAACGCCCCAGACGGTGAACCACGGCGCGAGCGGCAGCCAGGTGACGGCGGCGCCGGATGCGGGCTACAGCTTCGTTAGCTGGAGTGACAGCGTAACCACGGCGGCGCGCACGGACACCAACGTCACGGCCAACAAGAGCGTCACCGCCAGCTTCGCCATTAGTGCCTACACGTTGACCTATACCGCGGGGAGCAACGGAACCATCAGCGGGACAACGCCGCAGACGGTCAACCACGGCGCGAGCGGCAGCCAGGTGACGGCAGTGCCCAATGCCGGCTACAGCTTCGTTAGCTGGAGCGACAGCGTAACCACGGCGGCGCGTACGGACACCAACGTCACGGCCAACAAGTCCGTCACGGCCAGCTTCGCCATCAACACGTTCACGCTGTCAGTGACCGCTGCCAACGGCACGGTGAGCAAGGACCCGAGCCAGACCAGCTACAACTATGGCACTCAGGTCCAATTGACGGCGACGCCGGGCACGGGCTATACCTTCAGCGGCTGGAGCGGCGATGCCAGCGGCAGCACGAACCCGCTGACAGTAACCATGAACAGCGAAAAGTCGATCACGGCCAACTTCGCCGCCACCACGTTCACGCTATCAGTGACCGCTGCCAATGGCACGGTAGCCAAGAGCCCGGACCAGGCCAGCTATGCCTCTGGGACCACGGTCCAGTTGACGGCGACGCCGGCCACGGGCTATGCCTTCAGCGGCTGGAGCGGCGATGCCACGGGGACGACGAACCCGGTGACGGTGAGCATGACCGGCAACAAGGCAGTGACGGCCAGCTTTGCGATCAACACCTTCACCATCACCGTGACCCAGGCGGCGGGCGGCACTGTCAGCCCGAGCACGACGGCGGTGAACTCGGGCAGCGCCCAGGCTTTCACCATCGTTCCGATGTCGGGCTACTACATCGCCGGCGTGTACGTGGACGGCACCGCAGTGGGCGCGGTGTCCGTTTACACCTTCAGCAACGTGACCGCGAATCACACCATCACGGCCTCTTTTGCCGTCGTACAGGTGTTCGGTGGCGGCGGTTATGTCCCGCCTCCAACGCCAACACCGACGCCGACGCCAACGCCAACAGCGACGACAACGGTGAAGCCGACGCCTACGCCGACGACAACGGTGAAGCCGACGCCGGCGCCAACCCAGACGCCAACGCCGACAACAACGGTGAAGCCGACGCTGACGCAGACGACCACGCCGACGACAACGGTGAAGCCGGCAACAACGCCGGCGACCACGACGACGGTGAAACCAACGCCGACTCCGACGACAACGGCGCAGACGCAGGTGACGGCGGATGTCTCCGGCAAGGTGGACCAGTCCGGCAAGGTGACTTCCGGGATAACGGTGAGCTCGTCAGACAACAGCGTCGTGTTCAACGCGGCTGCGGGCATCACCGCCAAGACCAAAGAGGGCCAGCCCATCAAGCAGATCACGGTGGCCCCGGTAACCAATCCGCCGGCGCCGCCGGCAGACGCCAATATGGTGGCGCTGATCTTCAACTTCGGTCCGGAAGGGGCGAAATTCGACCCGCCGGCCAAGATTACGGTGAAGTTTGACCCATCCAGGGTGGCGCCCGGCGCCGAGCTGTACATCTGCTACTGGGATGGCAGCCAGTGGGTCAAGCTGGAGAGCACCAAGAAGGTGGGTACGGACACCCTCGAGGCCGAGGTGAGCCACTTCACCAACTTCACGGCGATGGCCTACCCCCCGCGGACTCCGGGCGGGATCAGCTCGACGACTATTACGGTACTGGCCGTTATCGCAGCCCTGGTGATTGCGGGGGTGCTGGTGGTGGCGATACGGCGGCGCAAGGCAGTCAAGGCATAAGCGCGGTTACAAGCCACGAGCAGGTTGTGCGGCCCGATTACAATCGGGCCGCACAATCCCCAGTGACGGGGGTCTCCTCTCCCCTGGGAGGCTGTATCAAAAGTGTGCTTATGTCATTCTGACCCTGAGCTCTGCGAAGGGGAAGAATCCGAACTCGTTTGGCTACAGATACGGATTCTTCAGCCCTCCGCAGGGGCGGAGTGGCTTCAGAATCTGCCATGCGCCTGCGGCGCACCACGATGTATGAAAATGGGCTATTTTCATAGCAATGACACGGCAAGCCAGCCCGCACGACACCCATCTACCCCGGTGCTACGTATCTGCCTCACACTTCCGTTCCCAATGCGGTTCCGATTTCCCTGTGTAACTTCTTCAGGAATGACCTGGTGAACAGGTTCTCCCTAACACCGTTTTTCAGCAATTCCAAGAGGACCGGCTCTTCGAGCACAGGTGGACCTTGACCCCACTTAATCTTGCCCTTGGTCCTCTTAGTGGCCATCCAGTAAGAGAACCAGAGCACCCTGCCCACTTTTCCGCCGCTCAACCGCAGTATCTTGGGGGCGTAGACCACCTCGCCTTGGCCAGTGTCCTCGTACTTGATTGGCGTTTCCAGTTCCGCCATGCCCTTAACGTGCCATTCGTGAGTGCCCTTGTACCAGGGATGAACCGTGCTCCCGACTGCGGCCGCCATCATCTTCTCTCCTTTTGGTCCTATGCTGAGAGTCCGCGCGAGACTACCACAGGCCCCAAACACGTAAGCTGTCGGGATAGACTCACCTTCTCCACCCCAATGCCTTCCTCATCAGCGCCTCTGCTATCGCCTTCTGCTTCCTCTCGTCGCGGGTGCGGTCCTTGGCCAGGGCGCTGAACCTTTGCGCCAACTCGCTCTGGTACCGGTAGAACTCTTCAAGGGCGGCTTCGACCTCCGCGTCACCCGGCAGCGCGATAGTCCCGTAGTACCCGCAGGCGGCCAGGGAAGCGGCAAACCTGGCGCGGGGGACGCTGCCCACATCCAGGACAACCCCGGTCGGCCCGCCCACACGAATGGTCCCACTCCGAAGGCGCTTCCCGGTATCGAACATGGCCGTGCCCACCTCCACCGCACCGGGCGGCAGGTCAATGGCGACCCCGTCCCCTGCTCCGCGCAGGAAGTCGCCCGGGAACTCCAGGAGGCCCAACGACCCGCTGTGCTCGGCCCGACATATGCGGCCATGATAGCAATGGATATATCCGGCGTCAACAGCATCGCTCTGCCCCCGGTCAGTTTTGACTTCGTATCGAGGCGCCGCTATTATGGACATCATCCGCGAAGGCGCGGTTTAGCGAGAACTGAAACGACGCCGGAGCGTTGGCGCACCAGGCTATCCTGGCCATTCGAGAGTAACTTGGAGGTCGTTCAAAATGACAAGATCGCACGCGTTCGGGGGATTGATTTCACTGGCGCTGGCCGGTGTAATTGCTGTTGCCGGTTGCGCCAAGCCGCCTGCCACAGGTGTCCCTGCGCCAACCACCGGGACAACGCAAAGCAGGGCCTCGACGCAGGCTCCACCCCAGCCGGCAGGCCCGTACGGGGAACTGAGAATGGCTCTCACCTCGTTCGGGTCGGAGAGTTTCAAAGTTGAGTCTGTTAGTGGCGATTCGCTAGCTCTCATAGGCCCGCTGGCAGACTGGATGTTCTGGACAGACACCTTTGGCGGCGCGTGGAAGCCAGGCGTTGTTGAGAAGTGGGACGTGGCAGGCAACGGGCTGTCATGGACCCTCACTATTCGCAAGGGAATCAAGTTCCATAATGGAGACGAGCTGACAGCTAAGGACGTCAAGTTCAGCATCGAGCAATATGGAAGCAAGAATGCCTTCTTCAGCGGGACAAGAGACATGGTTGAGCGTGTGGAGCTGGTGGACCCTTACACCGTCCGCATATTCACCAAGGGAAAGCAGCCCCTGCTTCCACGGAACATGACCCTGACCAGCCCCTACCACGGGCTGGTGGTGCCCAAGGACTACGTCGAGAAGAACGGGTGGGACTACTTTGAGAAAAATCCCGTAGGCAGCGGCTCTTTCAAGCTTGTTCGCCATGCCGTTGCCGACGCGTTGGAATACGAAGCTGTGGATAAGCACTGGCTGCAGACGCCTCAGTTCCGAAGGCTTATCCTCGTGTTGATACCGGAAGAGACCACACGCGTGGCAATGCTTCGGACGGGCGCGGTGGATGTTGTCGACACCATCAGCTTCACCACCGCCTTGGAGCTAGAGAAACGCGGTTTCCAGAATCTTGTGGTGGGCCAGGCTGCCTCTCAGATACAGATCCACGCTGCCTATGATCCCAGGGCTAAGGGTATGCCGGCCGCCGACATCCGCGTGCGCCAGGCTCTATCGATGGCCATCAATCGGGACGAGATCAGCAAGACCCTCTATTATGGCAAGGGCGAACCTCCTCTACCGCCTTACTTCTCTGCCCCTTCTGTGGAGATCGACACTCAGTTTTGGTTGGACTACACCGCCAAGACCTATCGCTACGACCCTGCAGAGGCAACCCGGATTCTGAAGGAGGCTGGATACTCTGACGGACTCAAGATAAAGCTGTATACCTTTCCAGCGGGGGGCGCCCCTGACAACCCAAAGCTCGCTGAAATAGTTCAGTCTTACTGGTCAAGAATCGGAGTAAAGGGCGAGATCGTCCCCACGGACGATGCTACATATAAGAAGTGGAAGAACAAGCCGGTAGCTGAGCCGCTTGTGGGACAGGCTACCACTTATGTGGCTGTCAGCTTGCCTCCGCAGAATCTGAAAAGCCACTTCTATGGCAAGAGCGGAACCAATCTGGTCGGCGAGGCATTTCCAGAATTCGACAAGCTGATCGATGAGGTGTTCAGCGAGATGGACCCGGCCAAGAGGAAGGAGTTGTTCGGGAGGGCGGTCAAGATAGCCACGGACGCCTATACGAGCTTGATGATCTCCCGGTATCCCTCTGTTGCCGCACTGAGCCCGGCAGTGCTTTTCGACCTGCCGACCCCGCCATCGACACAGGCGCTCGCGCCCTACGCAGCATATTTCAAGCACAAGAAGTAGGGATATCCAGGCCTCCCCTCGTGTAGGGATAAGCCGGTCCGGCCATGGACCGGCCAATGGACAGTGCTTCCCGAATGTCATCTATGAGGAGTCCTGCTGGCCTCTTAGACACGTACCAGGTCCTGGCGTATTGCTATCATATTTCTTGGACTGACCGCCCGCTGTGACACAACATGGACGGGCAATCCCAACAACTGCTCTATTGTGTCTGCCAGAAACACAAAGTCCAGGCCTATTGAGGGGTCCACCTCCACGAGGATATCAACATCACTTCCCGGGCCCTGCTCGTTCCTGGCAGTCGCAACGACGTGTTCGGGTGGCCCTTACACCTTGGCGCCGCAGTTGGGGCAGTAGCGCGGCGCGCCCTCAATGCGGTTGCCGCACTCGGTGCAGAACCTCTTTCCGCCGGCGGACGGCCCAACCCTTTTCCCCCCAGCGTTCCGCCGCTTTCCTGCGCGCGACGCCGCCCTGCGCCGCGATCCGCTCTTCGCGGCAACAAAGACGAGGATCGCAGCGACCACGACCGCCAACGCTACGGCGAGCAATAGCGACGCTGAAGGTGAGGAACCGGCAGGCGCGGGCGATCCACCCAGGGAAGGCGTGGAATCCGCCTTGGTGTAGGAGATATCGAAGTGAGTTGCGGAATTCGCGGCAACATTCGCAAACGAGTACCTGTGCACAGTCAGCCCGTCCGCATCCTTTGATGTCGATTGCTCCTTCGGCGACACCACGAAGTTGCTGGCTCCCCTGGGCTCCTGAATAATGAGGGTAAGGTCGCTGACCGGGTACACAGTGCGAAAGTCATACGCCATGGTCTTGTCCGGCAGCCCACGGATGGCGGCGTCATCGTAGAACTCCACCCGGAACGTGTTCTTGATGAGCGTAAAGCTGGCCACATTCCACCCATCGATCCCCGATGGCTTGATGTTGCTGACGCCATCCCAGTCAGGCGCGCGCGCGTAGGTATCGGTCCTGCCCGGCGCATCTAACGAGCCAGCGGAATACATCAAGGCGGAGGCCGGTATGAGGAACTTGACTGTCACCGGAGGGGTGGCCCCGGCGATTTGGCCCTCGATCATGGTGAGAACCAAGGGATCGGGGGCGGTGACATCCCGGGGATGGTCGTATTCGGGGTTCACCCATACCCGCACTGCCTTGTAGGTAGGCTCGGCTGCTGCCCGGGCCGATCCCCGTGGAAGGCCGGCTACCGCGCCGATCAAGCCAAGGACCAGCAAAAGGACGACGAGTTGTTTCTTAACAGACATTCTATCAGCGCACCTGCACGGGCTCCCTACACTAGACCCGAAATGAAACTCTTATGTCAAGACAAAGGCGACTGCGCAGCGCACCAGGCACTACGGGATCACGGACGCAAGCTGAGAGAGAGAAGTGATGCGGACGCAATCGGCCTCGAGATAAACCCCGAAACGGTCCAGCAAGATGGGCTGTATCCCGGCGCTGCGGGCGCCAACTACGTCGACATGGTATTGGTCGCCGACATGCACGACCTCGGGCGCCTCGACCTTCGCCAGGTCCATGGCGAATTGGAATATCTTCGGGTCTGGCTTCTCTGCCCCGGCCTGCTGAGGAAGAACGACATGGTCTACCTTGCCCGCAAGGCCAAGGTCACGAAGAACGAGGCCCATGTCATGAGTCACGTTGGAGATGAGGATTACGAGCAAAGAGCGCTTCTTGAGCTCGTCGAGCGCGGGAGCGGCATCTTCGTAAAGCACAAATGCCGACCCTTTAGACATGTCCCGCATCTTCATCCATATCGGCAGCGCCATGCCCTGGGGGACGGCAACGCCAGCCCTCTTCAGCACGATGTCTTCATACTTGGTGAACAGTTCTACCTGCTCGTTGGGGAGCCGCTTGTCTACCCTCGACCGGATGTTCTCCTCGAAGTAGAATCGGTCGGCCTCGGCGATGCCGGCCCGGAGCAGTTGCATGTCGACATCTATCCCGTAGCTGCGACATGCCGCCCCGTGGAGTGACTCGCTTGGCGGGTCGTATCGCGCCAGCGTATTATACCAATCGATGAAGACGGCCTTCGTTGTCATGCAGCCCTTCGGAGTCTTGGTGGTTCGGC
>JACPRR010000258.1 GCA_016189825.1 Chloroflexota bacterium | reverse complement strand
TCCTACCCGGCAGCCGGCGGCCCGTACCTGCCAAAGCTGACCGAGGTCCTGCAGGGATACTGGAAAGCCATCGGGGTGAACGGGCAAATCATACCCGTCGACTGGGGAGCATTCTCCGGCACCAGGTGGATCGGCTCCGGCAAGGGCCGGAAGCCGAATCCCGACATCGTCGGGGCCATCAGCGCGATGAGGAACCAGCAAAGGGCTGACCCGATAGCGAGCATATCGCATGCCACGGACAGCACGGGAAGCTGGGCCGCATTCGGCACTTCGGCCGGGGGCGCCAAGCCCGAGGTGGACCAGTTGATGGCGAAGGCGCGGTCTGCGCTCAGCGACAAGGAGCGCGGCCAGTACGTCGACCAGGTCGTTAAGATCGAGGTCGACTCATTCGTGTGGGTACCGATTGCCCTTGTCCCGCAGCTCGCGGTGCTCGGCCCCAACGTGGACATCGCCTTCCCGCCCATGGCGTCCGTGGTGAGCCAGTACGCCGCAATCGCCAAGCACCGAACGCCGTGACGAGATGAGTTTCCGTAACTCCGGTGGCATGGCAGAGGTTACCTTAGCCTACGGCCGCCGGGCGAAGTGCTGTGCCTGCGGGTCTGCCATCTCCGCTGGCCGGTGTGGACAAATGTCGTCCTTTGCCCTTGTCCGAACGTAGCGAAATCTTGACCAGGGAGGGGAAACGTGATCGCTGGAGGCTATGCCGGGCGAATATTGGAAGTCGACCTTGCCAGGAAAGAGCTACACACAAGCCGACCGGACGAAGAAACTCTGAGGAAGTACATCGGCGGGACCGGCCTGGCGGCGAAGATGCTGTGGGACGAGACGACAAAGGACATCGCGCCGCTTTCGCCGGAGGCGCCCCTGCTGTTCATGATCGGCCCGCTGACCGGCACCGCCATGCCGTTCAGCAGCCGGTACACAGTGGCCGGAATATCCCCGCTGACGGGCATCTGGGGCGAGTCACACTCCGGCGGTGACTGGCCCGACGAGCTCAAGCATGCCGGGTTCGACGGCATAGTGCTGAGAGGGAAAGCAGACAGGCCCGTATACCTCTGGCTCCATGACGGACAGGCGGAAATCCGCGATGCCGGCCACGTCTGGGGCAAGGACACCTACGAAGTGGATGACCTGCTCCGGGCAGAGACAGATGCCGACGCCCGCGTGGCGGCCATCGGCCCTGCTGGTGAGAGGCTGGTCAGGATAGCGTGTATCATGAACGACGGCAGGATGGGGAGGGCGGCCGCAAGGTGCGGGTTCGGCGCCCTCATGGGGTCCAAGAACCTCAAGGCGATCGTGGTCAGGGGCAGGGGTGAGATCAGCTACGCCGACAAACAGCGCTTCAAGGAAATCGTGGCCAAGGTCTACGCCGCGAGGCCTCCCCGGAACCACGTGGCCGGAGCCGTGGAAGGTTCTGTGGCCAGGTGGAAGGGATACCTGGGGATCGGCCGCATCCCCACCAAGAACTTCCAACAGGGGACCTTCGAGCCGGCCTACAGGTTGGCCGAGGACATACGCAACACGCGGCCCTACTTCTGCCGGCATTGCGCCTATGGCAGCGGCGAATGCCGGCTTCGGGCTGACGGCGCCGAGCGGCACATGGTGCTGGAGCACTGGTGTCCCCTGGGAACGAATTGCCTCATCGGCGACATCGAAGCCCTGGAGAAAGCGTACGCCATTTGCCAGAGATACGGAATGGACACGATATCGGTAGGCGGCATCATGTCGTTTGCCATGGAGTGCTACCAGAAAGGTCTCATTAGCAGGGAGGACACGGGTGGGGTCGAGCTGACCTGGGGAAACTATGAGGCGATGCTCGAGATGGTGAAGCAGATCGGAGAGAACGAGGGCTTCGGCAGCGTGCTCGGGCAGGGGGCCAGACAGGCTGCGGAACAGATCGGCGGCCGGGCCGTTGAGTACGCAATGCATGTGAAGGGATTGGAGCTTCCGCTGCATGACCCGAGGACGTACATGAGCCTGGCGCTGGCGTATGCCACCGGGAACTGGGGAGCGTACCACGCTGATGTACCGGGGGCTCCCTACCTCGAAATGCACCAGGGCACTCCGGAGGCCGCCTTTCTGGAGCAGCACAAACTGTTTATTGAGTTCGGGAAGGAAATAGGCTATTCACCGGGGATGACGCCTTCCGAGCGGCTCAAGACCGCCGGAAAAGGCCAGTTGGTGGCCAAGACGCAGCACCTGGGCAATATGCAGAACTCTCTTGCAGTATGCCACTTCCTGATGCCTCGCTACATGAGGCCATCCCAGGTAGTGGGACTGCTGAACTCGGCGACGGGCTGGGACATGGACGTGGGCGAGTTCATGAAGACCGGGGAGCGAATCTTCAACCTCAAACGGATGTTCAACGTGAGAAGGGGGATAAGCAGGAAGGATGACACCCTGCCCATGAGGATCCTGACGCTCACGCGGCAAGCGTCCGACCCGCCCGAAACGCTGCCCCACCTGGGCGCCATGCTCAGTGAGTACTATTCCTTCAGGGGGTGGTCGGAAGAGGGGATACCCACGGCGGAGAAGCTCGCCGAACTGGGCTTGCAGCAATGTCTTGCTTGTGCCAGGTGAGCTGTCGCCGTTCCGGACGTGGCAATCAAGATACGGGCTGAGCATTCGTTCCGATGATTCTTCATCGCCGGATCCCCCGCTGCGGGCCCGGCGTGGCAATACTGGCAAAGTGCGGCCGGGGCCTGCCGGTGCGCAGAGGGTATTCTCATAGGAGTAGGGGTGAAACATGGATGCGGGAGGCTATGCCGGAAGCATACTGGAAGTTGACCTCACCAGGGAAAAGTCCAATACGACCCGGCCGCACGAGGAAACGCTGAGGAAATACATCGGTGGTACCGGCCTGGCGGCGAAGATGTTGTGGGAGGAAACGACACAGGACACCGCGCCGCTTTCGCCGGAGGCGCCCCTGCTGTTCATGATCGGTCCGCTGACGGGCACTGCCATGCCGTCAAGCAGCCGCTATGTCGTTGCCGGCATATCCCCGCTCACCGGCATCTGGGGCGAAGCACACTCCGGCGGGGACTGGGCTGACGAACTCAAGCACGCCGGGTTCGATGGCATAGTGCTGAGAGGGAAAGCAGACAGGCCCGTATACCTCTGGCTCCATGACGGTCAGGCGGAAATCCGCGACGCCGG
>JACPRR010000238.1 GCA_016189825.1 Chloroflexota bacterium | reverse complement strand
GACATGAATCCGGTTGAAGCCAAGGCGCACGAGCAGTTCGGCGAATGGCTGGAGAGGACGGTGCTGGCGCCGTTGACCAAGACCGGCCCGGTCTATCGCGTCGTAGTGCTAGGACTGGCCCTTATCGTTGCCTGGGGCATCTACGCGTTCTCAGTGCAATATCGCAACGGGCTCATCGTCACCGGCATGCGGGACTATGTTTCATGGGGCCTTTACATTGCCAGCTTCGTGTTCTTCATCGGCATCAGCCATGCCGGCACGCTTATCTCAGCGATATTGCGGGTCACCCAGGCCGGCTGGCGGACGCCGGTGACGCGCATGGCGGAGTTCATCACCGTGGTGGCACTGTCAGTCGGCGGCCTGATGCCGGTTATCGACATGGGTCGTCCCGAGCGCGTGCTCTACATCATCCAGTGGGGCCGCTGGTCCTCGCCCATTACCTGGGACATACTGGCCATCAGCACCTACCTTACCGGCAGCGCCATTTACCTGTTCCTGCCCATGATACCGGACCTGGCGCTGTGCCGGGACAGGCTGGGCAAAAAGACATCAGGGTTCAAGCGGACACTCTATCGAATACTCTCCGTGGGTTGGAAAGGCTCGGACGGGCAGAAGAAGAGCCTGTTCAGCGGCATGGGAGTTATGGCTATTCTTATTATTCCCATCGCGGTCTCGGTGCACACGGTGGTCTCGTTCATATTCGCCATGACGTTGAGGCCGGGCTGGAACAGCACAGTATACGGGATTTACTTCGTCGCCGGGGCTATCTATTCCGGGACTGCGACGCTGATCATCGTTATGGCGGTATTGAGGAAGGCGTTCCATCTCGAGGAGTACCTCACGGTCAAGCAGTTCAAGAACCTGGGATTCATCATGGCAGCCTTTGTTTTGATCATGGCCTACTTCAATATGCTTGAGTTCCTGGTGCCGGGATACAAGATGGCGGAGGGCGAAGGGTTCCTGCTCGAGCGGATACTTGTCGGCCAGTGGGCCCCCATGTACTGGGCGTACGTCCTGTTCGGGCTGATCGTGCCCGGCGCCATCATGCTGATACCCAAGACGCGGACCATTGCCTGGATAGTAGTTGCTTCGGTTTTCGTGAATATCGCCATGGCCTTCGAACGGTACTTGATCGTGGTCCCGGTGATGCAGGTGCCGCTCATGCCCTATGCTGTCCCCAGCTATGCTCCGTCCTGGGTTGAGCTGTCTATACTCGCGGGGGCCCTCGCCGGCTTCGCGCTGATCATCGCCCTCTTCGCCAAGATATTCCCGGTGATAGCGGTATGGGAAGTGAAGGAGCAGCACGAAGCGCAGCACGCGGTTGCGGCCAAGGCGCCTGAGCTTGCCCAGGAAACGGCGAGTCCAGATGGGGGCTGGAAAAAAATAGCTGGCAAGTATCCGGCCAACTAAGGTAAATGCCATGAAGATATTCATGAAGGCATCGGGGCGCGTTCTCATCTCGCTTGCGATCGCGGTCACCGTCGCTGTATTTGGCGCGACGCCCGCAGGAGCGGAATCACCATCGGTGGGGACGAAGCTTGAACTGAGAAGTCTCCCCGCTGTGGACCTGGGAGATTCGATCCACGTCTACGCCCGGCTACTCGACGAATCGGGTAAGCCGGTCGCCAAAGAGGAGGTGGTGCTCTACACCTCCTTCACCTTCATGTCGACTTCCAGCGGGCCGATCGAGATCGGGCGGGCGACGACGGATGCCGCAGGGGTTGCGGACATTGAATACCTTCCTACGCGGGGCGGGAGCACCGAGGTGCGGGCGGAGTTTCTCGGTAACACCAAGTACAAGTCAAGCCAGGCGGTGGGCACGTTTGTCGCGCGCGGGGGCCAGCAGATATATGGCGTGCAGGTGGGCATAACGGTGCCCTTCTTAAGCAAGTGGCTGCTCGGTGGCCTGCTGATCATCATCTGGACGCTGTACCTTTTTGTGGTGACCCGGGTGCTCAGGATCGTTCAGGACGCCGCAGAGTAGGCGAGGGAGAAAGGAAACACATGGCTGTTTCGTCACGGTTGCCTAGAGGGAAAAGGGTGGCGGGTGGCACAGCGGCGCGGGCGATCAGGGCCGCGCGACCGGCTGTATACCCCCGTCACACTGGTTGGCCAAGGCGGACAGGGGGGCCTTCCTATGCGGTCCCTGTGGCGCTCATCTGCTTCGTATTGATAGTCGCGACAACTCTGATCTACGGGATAATCGCGAGGACCCCGGACACTCACTCGAACCTGTGGAACGAGGTGCGGGACGGCTACACGCGCACCGAGGTGAGCTGGGTTGAGTCGGAGCCGGGACCGCTGATGGCCTCATTGCCGCTGGTTGCATCCTCCTCCGTGTCGTCTCTGCCCGCAGGCGGTGCGCCTGGCGCGGCGCCGGCGAGCGCGCCCGCCCTTCCGGCGGCCGTGGCGCCCCAGGACCCGAGTTTTTCGAAGGACGTGCTCCCCATATTCAAGGCGAACTGCTTCGCCTGCCACAGCGGGGCGGTAGCACTGGGAGGCGTTTCTCTGGTGTCCTACCAGAGTCTCACTGACACCAAGGCGCATAAGCAACTGTTGGTCCCGGGCAAGCCCCAGGACAGCCTGTTGATGAACCTCTTACGCAAGACCGCTGGCGTACAGATGCCCCCGCTGAGCCCGCTGGAGCCGGACAAGATACAGACCATCGAGAACTGGATCAAGCAGGGCGGCAAAGACAACTAATACAAGCGCAGGAAATAGTGGTGAATAATCCACTGCATCACCCTTGTCATT
>JACPRR010000236.1 GCA_016189825.1 Chloroflexota bacterium | reverse complement strand
GATTCCTACAGAAATACCGGTTCTGCGCGACGGCGGACCCGCCTGTTGTCATTCCGACCCTGAGCTTGTCGAAGGGGAGGAATCCGTACCCGGGGTAGCGGATTCTTCGGCCTGCGGCCTCAGAATGACAACTGTGTGCGGTGACTGGTATTCCCATCCTTCGCTGGCGCCTGTAGCAACGGGCATGGAAAATTACTACGAAAATACCGCGGAAACCCGCGCGTAGGGGCGTATGGCCATACGCCCTAGCAACTGGGGACCGCGGTGTCTTCATACGCAGCGGCATGCGCAGGTTGGCGTAGGAGGGCGAAGCATCGCCGGCGGAGGGGAAAAAAAGAAGGGACCGGCAGGGGGGCGCCGGTCCCTTCCAGCGAGGAATTGTCAGCTATTCCCTAGGGGTAGACCCCTTCTTCGTAGCCGGTCTCGCCAGTGTCCACGACCTTGTCGTCGTTGGCATCGTACCAGGCGGTGACGACACCGCTGGAGTCGACGTACCAATAGTAGCTGCCCACCGGCGAGTTGGTAGCGCCGGTGGTCCCGGTGGTCGCGTTGAACTTGAACGACTTGACCACGTCGGTGCCCTTCAAGAAGTTTCCGCTGGTAAGGTCGCTGACCTTTATTATGGAGTTGGTGCCGCCGGTGCCGCTGAAGGTGCCACCGGTGCCCGACGCCGGCGTGCCCTTCACACCGCCCACGGTCGGCCAGGCATTCCCCACCCGGTTGGCGACGTCGGTGCGCCAGGCGTCGACGGACGCCTGGAGTATCCTCTGGTCCGCGGTAAGCGAGCGTTGCTTGCCCTGCTCAATGTATCCGGCGACATTGGGCACCACGATCGCCGCCAGTATGCCCAGCACCGCTAGGACAATGATCAACTCGATGAGCGTAAACCCGCGGCTGTGTCTAAGCATCTTCAGCATCTCGGCCGTCTCCTTTCATTACCCAGGTCTTCCTTATCTCTACTCGCCCTCACCCCAACCCTCTCCCGGCACGGGAGAGGAGGGACTGGACGCCCAACCCTCCCGGCCCAGGAGAGGGGGATGGACGTGCCAATCCTCTCCCGGAACGGGGAATGGGCGTGCGCTAGAATATTCTCTTGTAGGTGAGTTTGTCGCCCGAGCCCGTAGAGGCCGCCTCGATCTTGGTCAGCTTGAAGACCTCCAGTGATCGCCCGCCGTCGACATCCGCGCCCACCGGTATCTTCTTCGCCAGCCACAGGTAATTATGGTACTGCTTGGCGCTGCTGAACATGCTGTCAATGCTCTGCGGCTCCTCCGGGATATAGCCGCCATTGGCCAGCGTGCTCATGTTGACGGCGTTATAGTTCGCCGCGAAGGTGGTGGCCGCGGTTATCGCTGTGCCGTCATATGTCTTCGCGCCATCAAAGACCAGCTCATTCACCGTGTTCGCTGCTGCCCCCGCCGCCGCAGGGAACTCGGTGCTGTAGGCATCATTTATGTTCTGTTCCGGCCAGGTGTTGCTTATCACCATTGTCGCCGCGCTGCCCAGAATGTCCTCCGCGGTAGTGGTAAGCAACTCCGCGGTGTTAGCGTCCGAGTTGTAGGCACCAATGCCGTTCTGCCCGCTGGTGGCATCGCTCTTCACCTGAGAGTCTTTGCTCACCTGCTTGGTGCCGCTCACCGCCGGCGTAACGATTGCCGCCAGCACCCCCAGGATCGCCATCACCACCATGAGTTCAACCAGTGTGAATCCCTTTGACCTCACCATACGCCCCTTGCTCATTCTGCTCCTCCTTTTTGCTAGTCCGGACTTCCCCGTCACCTTTTGTTCACCTAGCGTATGACCGGTCTCCTACGCTTGATGACAGTGAGATGACACCCACATTTATAGCATTGGAGCGCGGCGAAGTCAATACCTCCAGGCCCTGCCGGGCAAACCTTCACCAATGGGCGCGGGTTTGATTTTGGTGCGACTGAGGGGAAACAGGGTGCCGAGGAGTCTGGATTCCGGCTTTCGCCGGAGTGACGGGTCTTGTCGCCGAATCTCTAACTCAGGACACTTGCAGCTACTGGAGCATCTTCATCAGCAGGCCCAGGTTGACCACGAAGTGGGCCAGAGGGAACTCGGCGGGCGCCGAGAGCAGCGGGGCCACTTCATGCAGGGGAAAACCGGTCTCGGAGTGGAGCCTCTCCCCCAAGTTCGGCGCTGCGCCGGCGCCGCACACGAAAAAAGGCGTATCAAGAGAGAGCCTGTCCGCCGCATGCGAGTCGTTGTAATATGCCAGCGCCTGGCCCAGCAGGTTGGAGGCCTGCCCGGCAAGATCTTCCGGCAGCAGCGGCATGTCACCCAGCAGGTGAGTCTGCATCAGTACCGGGATGTGGTCCACGAGGACAACAATCACGATGTTGTTGCCCTCGACGCACACGGCTACCGCCCTGCCCTGGTTGAGCGCGCGGGCCAGGCACAGAGGCCGGAGATCCACGCTGACCGGCCTGAGCCCGGCCAGGCGGACCGTCTCCTCCAGGGCATGCAGCGGCTCCCGGGGCACGCTCAAAACAAAGAACTGGCCCTTTGTCCCGGCGACCGGTTGCCAGTAGAGCAGCGATTCCTCCTGGTTGACCGACCAGAGGCGGCGCGCCTCACGAGCGATGAAATCAGGGACCTGCACTGAGGCCCCGCGCGGCAATGAAAG
>JACPRR010000235.1 GCA_016189825.1 Chloroflexota bacterium | reverse complement strand
GCAATGACAAATGTTTGTCCGGACTTGCATACGCGAGCATGATCCAGCAATTTGTCTTTGCGAGCAAAACAAGTAGGGGGTTCCCCTCCTCTATGACAGACAATGACTCGCGCTGCGCGTCGTTGCGAGCGGAGCGAAGCAATCTCCCACAGCACGAGACCCGCGATGCGCGGCCCTCCAAGCCGCCACCTGGGATGCCACCCCCGCCGCCTACGCGGCCGGCGGGCCATTCCTCCCGCTGGTATCCACCGAGTGCGCCTTGCGCAGCGGTATCTCCTTGATGAACCAGTTGATCACGAAGCTCGCCACGATGAAAGCGGAGCAGAGCAGGAAGACCTCGGACAGAGCCGTGCTGAGCGACACCTTGAGTGAAAGCACGGTCTGCTGGTAAAGGGCAGCCCCTCGGTCCCCCATCTGGTCGAACACTGCCTTCAATCTTGTTGCCGCCTCCGGGTTGAGCAGCGCCTGCGCATTGCCGGTGACCGAGTCCAGGAACTGCTGCGGTATCGCAGCCTTGAGCGACTCCGGCAGCCCGGCCAGGAATTCGGAGGCAAAGCGGTGGTTCACGACAGAACCGAAGATAGCGAGCCCCACCGCCCCGCCGATGGCGCGGAAAAAGGGGACGGCCGATGACGCGGTGCCCAGCAGCTCATAGGGGACAGTGTTCTGTACCACTATCTGGTAAACCGGGAAAGTGATGCCCAGCCCGATGCCGACCCAAACGATGTTGAATACCGCCCTCGCGTAGCTGGTTTCGACATTCATGCGGGAAAGCAGGACCATCCCCGCGGCAATGAGCGCCAATCCAATCGCGCCAAGGACCTTATAGTGACCGCCCCCACGGGTGAGCGCCTGGCCTGAAGCAGCGCTGCCCACCACGAGGCCGAGCATCATCGGAGTGAGGAAGCTGCCGCTCGAGGTGGCCGAGGCGCCAAGGACGCCCTGGAAGAACAGGGGCACAAAGACGATGCCGCCGAACATCCCCAGGCCGCTGAAGAAGGTTGCGGCGAGTGATATTGAGACGATCCGGTCCTTGAACAGGGACAGCGGCATAAGGGGCTCCTTGCTCCTCAGCTCGATGAGTACAAAGGCAAGCAATGCAACCGCGGCAAGGATGAACATACCGATGACCTGCGCCGAGCCCCAGGGGTAATCCACTCCGCCCCAGGACAGGGCAAGCAGCAGCGGAGCGACGCACAACGTCAGCGCGGCGACGCCTGCCCAGTCGATCGAGTGTTTCCTGGCGTCCGGACGGAAGTGAGGGTAGAAGAGCACGAAGAGGCCGAGGGTTGCCAGCCCCAGCGGCACGTTGATGAAGAAGATCCAATGCCAGGAGAGCGTGTCTGTTATGAACCCGCCCACCACCGGCCCCAAGATCGATGAGACGCCGATCACCGCGGCGACAAAGCCCTGGATCTTGCCCCGCTCGGCGGGCGGGTATAAGTCGCCGATCACCGAAAAGGCATTAGACATCATCACTCCGGCGCCGATGCCCTGAAAACCGCGGGCAAAGATGATCTGGCCCATGGTTTGACTCAGCCCGGAGAAGACGGACCCGGCGATGAATATGCCGAGGCCGGCCAGGTAGAACGGCTTTCGACCGTACATGTCGGTGATGCGGCCCGTTATCGGGAGCACAACCGTAGAAGTCAGCAAATAGGAAGTGGTCAACCAGGTGTACTGGGCGAACCCTCCAAGGTCGGCCACGATCTTGGGCATCGCCGTGCCAACTATGTTCTGGTCCAGGGAACTGAGAAACATTGCCAGCATGACGCCGGCGAGGGTGAAAGTTACTTGCTTCCTGGGCAACGAGCGGAGCCCTACCTGGCCTAATGGCGCCGCCTTATCCGGCTCCATCCTGGCCCTATTCCCTGCCAAGGTACTGTAGGGCGCGGGTCACCCGCTCCTCGATGGAAAGGCCCGCCTCCGTGGAGAGACGGGACACTGCCTGCATCGCTTCGGCAGCCGAGTAGCCGAGTGCGGCAAGGGCGGCCAGGACGTCGGAGTTCTCGGGCGCCAGAGCCGGTTTGTGGTCCAGCCACTCCTTCTCCAGCTTTCCCTTGAGCTCGAGAACTACCCGCGCCGCGATCTTCTTCCCTATCCCGGGCACGCCGGTCAAGGTGTCAGGGTCCCCGCTGGCCACGGCGAGCGCCACCTGCTCCGGGCTGAGCACGGAAAGGATGGCCAGGGCCAGCTTTGGCCCCACGCCTGACACCGTGATCAGCGTCTCGAACAACGCCCTTTCCTCCTCGGTCGCGAAACCGAATAGCGAGATCGCATCCTCTCGCACGTGCAGGTGCGTTTGAAGGTCGACCATGGTCCCCGGAGCGCCGATGCCGTTCAACGAAAGCGCGGGCACATTCACCTTGACCGAGAACCCGCCGACGCGCAGGACGGCCCAATTGGCGCCGCTGCGCTCGAGCGTGCCGTGTATCGCAGAGATCACAAGTTCCTCCTGCTTATTCCTCTTTCGTCAGCCTCATCAGTTGCTTCTCCTGCAAATGGCACAGGGCTACCGCGAGTGCATCGGCGGCATCGTCGGGCTCGGGCGCCTCGGCCAGGCAAAGCTGTAGCCGGACCATCTCCTGCACCTGCACCTTGCTGCTGCCGCCATAGCTTGCCACGCGCTGCTTAACCTGCGCCGGAGTGTAGCGGAAGACCGGTATGTCCCGCAGGCTCGCCGAGAGGATGGCGATGGCCTGCGCCCGGCCGATGGACAGCGCTGTGCGCATGTTCTCGGCCACGAACGGCTCTTCCACAACGACCTCATCCGGCCGACAGCGCGCGATGACCTCGGTGAGTTTCCGGTACATGATCGCCAGGCGCCGTTCGATGGGCAAACTGGCGGAGCAGGTTATGGCGCCGCATTCGACCATGGCGACTTCGGCGCCATCCTGGTCGACAGCGCCGTAGCCCAACCTGACCGTTCCCGGGTCAATGCCCAGTATGCGCATGGGCACAATGATAGCACTCTTTCCGGCACATGGGGAATGCGGCGCGGGGATACCTGAACTTGAACCCGTTTGTATTATTCCATCAGGCAACCACAATTATCGCAACCAGGCGCCCGGCGGGGCGGTTGCTTCGTCCCTCGGCTGAAGGACCCGCAACAGCGGACTATACGTTGGAGTGTATTTTCTCGAGGACCGCGTCAGAGAAGTCGGCATTGGAGAACACGCGTTGG
The DNA here is from genome assembly GCA_016189825.1 of Chloroflexota bacterium. GTDB lineage: Bacteria > Chloroflexota > Dehalococcoidia > JACPPY01 > JACPPY01 > JACPRR01. Next base: position 153 of record JACPRR010000235.1, on the reverse strand, counting down.
ACGTCATCAAGGTCTTCGATCCTGTCGATGAGCCTCAGCGCCTTGAGCGCGGCCTCCTCGTCGAGGTTCACCGTCGTCTTGGGCACCATCTGCACCTCAGCGGAGGTGATCTTGTACCCTTTGGCCTCGAGGGCTTTGCGCACTGCCTCCATG
>JACPRR010000234.1 GCA_016189825.1 Chloroflexota bacterium | reverse complement strand
TGGCGCACAGGCAGGGACGCCAGCCTGTCTCAAAAACATAAGTGATGTTCCCACTTCACCACAAGCGTTGATGCCAGACGAACTATTCCGACTATGCTCCCCACAGAAAGGCTCCAAGGGGGCAGCCCCGCAGTCCAGTCACCACTACAATGATTCAAGACCGACTTATGAGACAGGCTGACGCCTGTGCCACCCATGGTAATGCAACATCACTTGGTTCGTTTGTATTAGCGCTTCCAGAACAGGAGCTTCCTGACCACGGCTTTCCTCTTCAGGCTGCCTATGGCGGCTGTTTGGTTGATATGTTTGGGGCAGGCTTCCACGCAATTGAAAGCAGAATGGCAACGCCACACCCCGTCCTCGCCCGAGACGAGCTTCAGGCGCTCATCGCCGGCCCGGTCGCGGGAGTCAGCGATGAAGCGGTACGACTTGATGAGCACCGCCGGACCCAGGAAATCCTTGCCGGTCCACCCCTGTGGACAGGCAGACTGGCACGCGGCGCACAGTATGCAGTCTATGACTTCATCGATGCGTTTCCTCTCCACCGGCGATTGCAGTTGCTCCTTTTCCACGACGTCATTCTTCGCCGTTAAATAGGGCAGCACTTTCTCAATCTTCTCGTAAAAGGCTGAGAGGTCGACGACAAGGTCTTTCACCAGCGGGAAGTTGGGCAGGGGTTGAACTTCTATCTTGTTTGCCTTCAGCTCGCCTATCTGGGTCTGGCAGGCCAGCTTGTACGAGCCGTTGATGAACATGGCGCAGGAACCGCAGACACCTTCCCTGCAGGCAAATCGAAACGACAAAGTTGGGTCGAGATTGTCCAGTATGTACAGCAGCCCCTCGAGCACCGTCATGCTTTCCTTGAGCGGCACCGAGTACGTGTCGAAGTGCGGCTCCTTGTCGACCCCGGGGCTGAAGCGAAAGACCCTGAATGTGACGTTCAATACTTCCTCTCCTCAGGTTGCCACTTCGTGATGGACACGTTCTTGTAGCTGAGCTCAGGCCCCGACGGCGAATAATAGGCCATGGTGTGCTTCATCCACCCCAGGTCGTCGCGCACCTTGAAGTCCAGGCGAGAATGCGAACCTCGGCTCTCTTCGCGCGCTATCGCCCCGGCAGTGATGGCCTCGGCGAGATCGAGCATGCCGGGAAGCTCGTGCGCCCTGACCAGATCGAGGTTGAATACCCGGCCGCCCCTGATGGGGCGGAGGCGGCGGCACCGTTCCTGTAGTTCTTTGACCTTGCCCAGCGCCTCTCTCATCGCCTTCCCTTCGCGGAAAATGCCGACCTTGGAGAACATGACTTCTTTCATCTCGGCTCTGATTGCCGGCGGCTCCTCCGCGCCAGTGCCTCTGAACAGCGCTTCGACTCGCGCCTCGGATTCGCGCACCGCTTCGTTGAACAGACCTCCCGTGTCTCGGAACTGCCCGCCCTTCACGTACTGCACGAGCTTCGCCCCGGCGCGCTTGCCGAAGACGATCGTTTCAAGAAGCGAGTTGCCGCCAAGCCGGTTTGCCCCGTGCACACTGACGCAGGAGCACTCACCAGCGGCGAACAGGCCAGGCATTTGCGTCTCCCCATCCGCGTTGCAGTCGATGCCCCCCATGGAATAGTGCTGGCCGGGCTGTATCGGTATCGGCGACTTGATGGGATCGATGCCAAGAAAATGGATACAATGGTCGCGTATCTCAGGCAGGCGCTCCAGTATCTTCTGGGCGCCGAGATGCCTCAGGTCGAGATGCACGTACGAGTTATCGAACCCCCGGCCTTCGTTGATCTCAATCTGGATGGCCCGCGAGACCATGTCCCTGGGAGCAAGCTCCATCACCTTTGCCGCATAGTTCTTCATGAAACGATCGCCTTTGGCGTTGACAAGGTAGCCGCCTTCCCCGCGGGCCCCCTCTGTCATCAGGATGTTCGTTCCGATGATTGTCGTGGGGTGGAATTGGACAAACTCCATATCCTTCAACGGCACGCCGGCGCGGTAGGCCTCGGCCATGCCGCTTCCGCTGTTTATCAGAGTATTGGTCGAGTGAGCATACACCTGGCCGTAGCCGCCCGTGCCGAAAACGACCGCCTTCGCACAAAAGGCCTGGAGTTCGCCCGTCGGCATGTGCCGCGCCACGGCGCCCCGGCACGTCCCGCCGTCGACGACCAGCGACAGAATGTACCACTCGGAATAGACCTTGATCCCGCGCTTCAGCACCTGTTCGAACATGGTATGGAGAAGGAAGCGGCCGGTCTTGTCAGCCGCATAGCAGGTACGCGGGTATCCCGCTCCGCCGAACGGCCGTTGGGCTATCTTTCCGGAGGCCAAACGGCTGAAGGGGACGCCCCAGTGCTCCATCTCATAGATAATCCCGGGCGCCATGTTGGTCATCGTCTCCACGGCATCCTGGTCGGCCAGGAAATCGCTTCCCTTCACCGTGTCATAGGCGTGCAGCTCTGGCGTGTCGTCCTGGGAGCCCTCTGCATTCGCCAGCGCCGCGTTGATGCCGCCCTGTGCCGCACACGAATGCGAGCGCACCGGGTAGACCTGCGAAATTACTGCCGCGTCAAGGCCTCCGTCATGGGCGGCGATCGCCGCCCTCAATCCGGAGAGCCCGCCGCCGACGACCACGACATCGTGTTGTATCACATGCTGCTCCTGTTGAGCATGGGCCGACAGGCTCGGCCCAATAGCTTACTTGCCGCTGAAAAATGGTATGAGGGCGTACGCGCCATACCCGAATGAAAGAACCCCTATGGCGAACAGGATGCCTGTGAGCATCTTCTCGGAGCGCGCGCCGACTCCCCAGTCGAGCAGCACCGCGCGAACGCCGTTCAGTGCATGGTAAAGGAGCGATGCGAGCAGCAGGAAGTCGAGCGTCAAATACCAGGGCGACGCCATCCTTTGCCGCACTGATTCAAACGTAACCGGACTCCCGCTTGTCGCTTCGGGTGTGAAATGCAACACCCAGATGTGGACCCCGATGAAGACCGCGACCAGGACCGCTGTCACTCGTTGCATCAGCCAGGACACCGCGCCGGTTCCGGCTACTGCTTGTCTTCCAGCTATCCTCCCGGCCATGCCACTCAACCGTTCAGCTACTGCCATCTCACTTTCTCCTCAGGCTTTCAGCCGGCCATCAGCGGCCACAGGGCGGCGGTGGCAAACGCCATGGTCAATGCGCCAGCCGCCATCAGACCCCAGAACAGGGGCTTCTGGCTCCTGATGCCCACCCCGACATCAAAGAGAAGCAGCCGGAATCCGTTAAGCAGATGGTAGAGCACGGCCGCGATCAGCACCAGTTCGAGCGCGATCACCCAGGGCCGGCGCAGCGTCTCCATGACACCATCAAACGACAGCGTCCCGGATACCGCCGCCGTTGAGATAACGATCATGTGGGCCACCAGGTAGAGGGCCACCCCGATGCCGGTCAGTCTGTGCAACACAAATGCCCACATGCCGACCTTGTACTTGGCCGGATATGCGCTGGCGAAGTTTTTCATAGGACAGCCTCCTTGTGGCGGGCACTATGGCACTGAAGGTTGACGCCCACAGGAAGGCTGGCGATATGAGCGGGAAAGACTTCCACGTGCACCGCAAGCGCAGTTATTCGCCCACCCAGGCCCTGCGGGCCGATGCCCAAGTCGTTGACGCGCCTGAGAAGCTCCTGCTCGAGCGCCGCGACTTCCGCGTCAGGATTGGGGGCGCCGACAGGCCGCAACAGTGCTTTCTTGGCCAGCATCATCACCTTTTCCGAGGTGCCTCCGATGCCAACGCCAACGATGACCGGCGGACACGGATCGCTGCCCGCCTCATCGACGGCGGTCAGTACTGACTCGATGACGCCCTCCCTGCCCTTAGACGGAGTCAGCATAAAAAGGCGGCTCTTGTTCTCCGCGCCACCACCTTTCGGCATGACCGCTATCCTGAGCCTGTCTCCGGGAACGATCTCGGTGTGGATTACGGCAGGAGTATTGTCCTTCGTGTTCACCCTTGCCGAAAAAGGCTGCTGCACCATCGATTTGCGCAGCGAGCCCTCCTCATAGCCCATTCTGATGCCCTCCTCGACAGCCGCGGTCAGGCCGCCACCGACGATGTGGACATCCTGCCCCACATCGAGCATGACGACAGCCACACCGCAGTCCTGGCACAGGGGAATGGACTCGGCAGGCGAGATCCGCGCGTTTTCCATTATGCGTTCCAGGACCCAACGCCCGAGCGGGGACTCTTCCTGTTCCGTCGCCCTCTCCAGGGCGCGTACGACATCGTCCCCAAGGAACAGATTGGCTTCCCTGGCCAGGCGCGCTACTGCTTCCGTTACGTCGGCGGCCTTGATCTCTCTCAATTGAGCTTCATCACCGAGAGCAACTCTTTCACTGCATCACCGGACCGTCTGAGGGCTGCGCTCTCCTCCGCGGTCAGCTTCAGCTCGATGACCTGCTCCACACCCTTTCGCCCCAGCCTAACAGGGACGCCGACGACGAGGCCCGTCATGCCATACTCGCCTTCCAGCAGCGTCGCGCACGGCAGTATCTTCTTGCGGTCCATAAGCATTGCGTCAACCATCTGCGCCGCCGCCGCGCCAGGCGCGTAGAATGCGCTGCCGGTTTTCAGCAATGCCACTATTTCGCCGCCGCCGTTCACAGTCCGCGCCACAAGCCTGTCAATGGTCGACTTCGGCAACAGCTCGGTTATCGGCACCCCACCGACCGTTGAATAACGTGGCAAGAGCACCATGGTGTCGCCGTGCCCGCCCAGGACGCATGCATAGACATCATGTACTGAGACTCCCATCTCCGCTGCCACGAAAGTCCTGAAACGAGCGCTGTCCAGCACGCCGGACTGCCCCATCACCCTGTGCTTTGGGAATCTGCTTGCGTGCAGCGCCAATTGCGTCATGGCGTCGAGCGGATTGGTCACGACAATTATGATGCAGTCGGGCGAAACCCTGACCACGGACTCCGTGACCGCCTGTACGATCTTCTTGTTCGTCAACAGAAGGTCATCGCGGCTCATTCCCGGCTTGCGCGCGACACCAGACGTGATGACCACGATATCGGAGTGATCTGTCGCCTCATAGGAGTTGGAGCCAGTCACGCTGGTGTCGAACCCGACGATAGGACCGGATTGGAGCAGGTCCAGGGCCTTGCCTTGTGGCAGGCCCTCGACGATGTCCACCAGGACGACATCAGCGTAGCCCTTTTCGGCCACCCGCTCGGCACAGGTGGCCCCCACATTCCCCGCGCCAACAACGGTAACCTTAGGCCTCATAAAGCCTCCTTATCTGGACTGCTTCATCTTCTCGATGACAGCGTCTGCAACTTGGGAGGTACCGATTGAGTCGCCCACATCCTCAGCCTTCATGTCATAAGTCAATGACTTGCCTTCTTTCACCACGGCGGTGATAGCCCCTTCTATTTTGCTGGCGGCTTTCACTTCTCCCAGGTGCCGCAACATCAACGCGCCGGAAAGCATCATGCCCATCGGGTTGACCTTGTTGAGGCCCGCGTACTTGGGAGCACTGCCATGGGTCGGCTCGAAGACGGAAATGGCGTCTCCGATGTTGGCGCCCGGCGCCAATCCCAATCCGCCAATCAACCCCGCGCACAGCTCCGAGATGAAATCCCCGTAGAAGTTGGGCAGCACAAGGATGTCAAACGCCTGAGGACGCCGTACCAGGCGCATGCAGACCGTGTCCAGGGCCACGTCCTCGAACTCTACGTCTGGATAGCGCTTCGCGACCTCTCGAGCGGTGTTCAAGAAGAGCCCGTCAGAGAACTTCAGTATGTTGGACTTGTGGACCGCGCTGACCTTCTTGCGGCGATAGGCACGAGCGTAGTCAAAGGCGAACTTCACAATGCGGCGCGTCCCGAACTCTGAGATCATCTTCAGGCTGAACCCCGAGTCCTCCCGCACGGCCTTGCCCTCGGACTCGGCAATCAACTTAATGAGCTTCCCGGCCGCTGGCGTGCCACGTTCAAACTCGATGCCGCAATACAGGTCCTCAGTGTTCTCGCGCACTATCACCAGGTCCACGTCCGAATACAGCGAGGCCGCACCTGGGAATGTCTTGCACGGCCGCAGGCAGGCGTACAGGTCCAGGGCCTGCCGCAACGCTACATTGACGCTGCGGAACCCGGTCGCGAAGGGCGTGGTCACAGGCCCCTTGAGCGCCACCTTGTTCTCGCGAATAGACTCGATTACGGAGTCAGGAAGAGGGGTGCCATGCTGCTCAAGCGCCCTGGCCCCTATCGTCATGGTGGCCCATTGTATGGGGACCCCGGTCGCCTCGATCACCCTGACTGCAGCATCGGTCACCTCCGGGCCGACGCCATCGCCGGGCAGCAGTGTTATCCTGTAGGCCATGAAGAGTCCTCCTCAAAGAAAAAACGAGCGAGAAAACCGGCGCGGCCTCACACTCTTATGTCGCCGTACTTTTTCACGTAAGGAATGAGCCCGCCCTCGCTCAGAATACGTAGCATGACCGCCGGGATTTTTCCAAATGTTAACACAATGCCATTGGTGAGGTCTCGCACTGTGCCGGCGCTAAGATCGACCTCGATCTGGTCGCCATCGTCGATTGCATCGGTATCGCAGATGAGCACTGGCAATCCCTGGTTGATTGCATTCCGGAAGAAGATGCGTGCGGCAGACTTGGCCAGGACCGCGCTAACTCCCGCCATCTTGATCACCAGTGGGGCATGCTCGCGGCTCGAACCCAGGCCGAAGTTGCTGCCGCCGACAACGAAGTCACCGGGCCTGACCCTGGATGCGAACGTTTGGTCAGCATCCTCCAAAACATGCTTGGCCAGTTCCGGCAGGTTGCTGCGCAGATGGGCAAGCCTCCCGGGGACGATCAGGTCTGTCGAGATGTCATTTCCGAACTTGAACGCCCTGCCTCGAAGCACTACATGACCTCCCTGGGGTCCGTG
>JACPRR010000243.1 GCA_016189825.1 Chloroflexota bacterium | reverse complement strand
TAGCCGTGGGGGCGGGGCTGCTGCTGGCGCTGAGTTGGGGCGGGTTGCGCAAGAAGCGAGCTACTACCCGCAGCTAGCGCAACTGGAAGAAGAGCAGCCTCCGCAGCCGCCGCTCGATCCGGCGATGGGCGTGGTCACGCCGCCGGCGCTCTTCGAAACCGAGGCGAATGCGGACACCTTGCGCCGGGAAGGCCTGCCGCACTTCGGGCAGGCCACCGCTTCCGCCGATTTCGAAAATGGCCGCAAAAGCTCAAAACCGCAGCCGCACGCAGAGCACGCATACTCATATAGTGGCATCAGATATAGTGTAACTTGCCCGCCACTTGACGTCAAGACAGCGGCGAGTCCATTGATGAACACGCCTTCAGCCGCTCGCCCATGCTCCGATGAACGCACCACTTCGCCGTGACACGTGTTAACCGCGATGAAAACTATGCCATTCCAGAAAGCGTAGGTATGAGCTCTCTGAGTTCATTTACCGTCCATTTCCCGCTGGGTCTGCGAAGAAAGACGTGTGCCGAAGACAGCTTGAAGGGTTCTTCGTACAGGCAGATATCCGTGCCGGATGAATAGATGACCCGGCCGGTAATATCCCTAGCATCGTCCGTAGCGAGAAAGACGATCGTCGGAGCAATGCAGTCCGGACCTACCTTGGGGTCACCCCTCGGCATGTTGTCCGTGCCTTTGCGAAGGGTGACGTCGCCGGGGAACAACTGTGTAACTGCGCTTGGCGATATGCAATTAACTGTGATGTTGTACGGCTTCAGCTCTTTCGACAGGCATGAGTTAAACCCCAGGACGGCGCCCTTGGCAGTCGCGTAGCCCACGGCGTTTGGACCGCCGCTGAATGCGGCACGGGAGGTAAAGGTTATGATCCTGCCGCTCTTCTGGCGAATCATGTGGGGCACAGCGGCCTTTGCCACGCTGAAGTGGCCCTTGACATGGACTGCCATGAGCGAGTCGAACTCAGCTTCGGTCAGGTCGGTGAAAGGCTTCTTCACGAAATTGCCCGCGCAGCAGACCAGTATGTCAACCTTGCCGAAGGCGTCCATGGCCGTCTTGATGATATTGGCGCCCCCCGCCATGGTCGTCACGCTGTCGTACGCCGTAGCGGCGTCACCTCCGGCGTCCTTGATCTCCTTCACAACCTTGTCAGCCGCCGCCACGCCGTCCGCGTCACGGAACATGTCAGCCGCCACCACCCTGGCGCCCTCGCTGGCCATAAGCAGGGAAGTCTCCCTTCCTATGCCGCGCCCTCCTCCGGTGATGACGGCTACTTTGCCCTCAAGTAACCTTGCCATTGCTCGGGTACCTCCTTATTCGATAGTGTAAGCTATGCTGGTTCGGCCTCAGCGATCTGCCATTGCTGCGGCTGCGCAACTGGATTTGCCGGGATTACCTTCCCTGCCCTCACGGTCGCGCTCGGCGAAAGCAGCTTGTCTGCGTCCACGGTCTGGCCTTCGGAATCTTCAAGTTTCCACCTGCCGCTTTTCATCTCCAGCACTGACACGTCGGCCTCCATACCGGGTCGCAGGCTTCCAATGCGGTCGGCTTCTCCGAGCGCCAAAGCGGGGTTAACTGTGGCACGCTCGATAACCTGTGTCAAACCCATTCCCAGCGCCATGAACTTGCTCATGGTCACGGTCATGCCGTAAACGCACTTCTTCAAGCCCAGATACGTGAGATCGGTGCTCACCGTGGTGGGCAGAATGCCGCGGTCCATGATTGTGCGAGCGACCCGGAAGCTGAAGTTGGTCCTTCCCATCGCAGCATCCAGGACTACTCCGCGGTCCCTGGCCTCCTCTAGCGCCGCGCAAACCGTGCCGTCTGGGCCCAGCGCGCTTCCGTGCTGGGCAGTATAAATGTGGACTGCGATGTCGCCCGGTCGCAGGGCGCGGAGGGCTTCCTCGGTCAGGCCCGGGGAAACCTGTTTGTGAGGGTCGCCGATATGCATCATTATCGGCAAGCCGAACTCAGCGGCCGCCCCCTTGGCAGTTTCAATAACTTTGACGCCATCACGGGCAACCAGGTTACCGACGAGCCGCACTTTCACGCCTTTGATCAGCCGGGGATAAGCTCTTATTGTGGCTGCGATCGCCTTCAGGTCTATTTCGCTCTGGTCTCTCAATTCCGGCAGGATGGAAAGACCGATCGAGCTGAGATGCAGGAAACAGAAAACCCGCGTAAGAGATGACGGGACCACGTGCCTGGGGAAGCCAACGAAGATAGCCGCCCCGGTGCTTCCGCCATCGACCACCGTGGTGACACATTGGTTGACCCCGACCAAGTCGGGGTCAGGCGCCATCGCTTGAATGCCGCCGGAGACGTGACAATGGAGGTCAATTAGCCCGGGTGTCACGATCTTGCCAGTGGCATCCAACACCTGCCGGCCCTGGCCGACATCCCTTGCTATCGCCTCCACCTTGCCGTTGAGAATGCCGATGTCAAGCTGGCTGTCAATGCCCTGCGCCGGGTCGATTACCCTGCCTCCAGCTACTACAAGATCATGCATATCTACCCCTTGACCGTCGTGGGAGCAATTTGGCCTCCGGCTCGGATGCCGCGCCGGCACAGCCCACCCGTCACCTCACAGCACCGTGCGTATAGTACGCGGCGTGCAACGGGAGCACAGCGAGAGGCAGAGGTGTCGGGAAGTCGACCTTGCCGACGCGGGGCCCCGCGATGCCCACCAGCGGGAACCGCGCCACATTCAAGGTCGTATAGGCATCAGCCGCTATTTTCAATGCCTGGGCCATGTATTCCTGGCTCTTTGCCGGGTCCATCTCCGTGTTTATCGCATCCACCAGCTTGTCGAATTCGGGGAATGCATCGCCCAGCAGGACGTTACCGCCTTTGCTATACCAGTGACTGCTCAGGTTTGCCGGCGGCAGAGTCCACATGCCAAAGGTCGCTGCCTGGCCGACGATGGGGTCCTTAACCGGCTTGTTCCTCAGCGTTGTCCAGCCTGCCTGGTCCGTGGCAACAATGTCCACCCTGGCCCCGAGCTTCGCCCAGTATGCCTGCACTATTTGCGCCAGCTTGGGATTGTCCGGAGCCGCCGTCGCGTCAAACGTGTATACCTTGATGTCAAAACCGTTGCC
>JACPRR010000232.1 GCA_016189825.1 Chloroflexota bacterium | reverse complement strand
TCTGGTCGTCCTCGTCTCCTGGAAAGTCCATCAGCGGCTACGGGAATACTTCGTCTGGCTGCTGGTCCTCGAGACGAGCCTTATCGGGGTGTTTGCCGCAGTCGATCTGGTGCTGTTTTTCATATTCTGGGAAGTTGAACTCCTGCCCATGTACTTCTTGATTTCCATCTGGGGCACGGGCAGGAAGGAATACTCGGCGATCAAGTACGTCATCTACACAGTCACCGGCAGCGCCGCCATGCTCGCCGGCATCCTCGCCCTCTACTTCGCCGCCGGCAGCATGGACATGACTGTGATTGCTAGTAGCAACCATTCCCAGTGGAGGGAAGTCATCCCCTTCACGGGCATCTTCATTCTCCTTCTCCTGCCGTTCGTGATCAAGCTGCCGGTATTCCCTCTTCATACCTGGCTGCCCGATGCCCACACTGACGCCCCAACGGCGGTCAGCGTGGTGCTCGCGGGCGTCCTGCTGAAGATGGGCGGCTACGGCCTGATACGTTTCAATGTTGGCTTTTTCCCGGATATTGCGAGGAGCGCCGCGCCGTTCCTGGGCGCGCTTGCCGTGGTCAATGTGCTCTATGGCGCCGCCTGTACATTGAGACAGACCGACCTGAAGAAGCTTGTCGCCTACAGCAGCGTGAGCCATATGGGACTCGTCCTCCTGGGCGTATTCGCGCTGACAGATGTGAGTCTTACCGGCGCCACGCTTCAGATGTTCAGCCACGGCGTGGTCACGGGGCTCCTGTTTGCCATGGTGGGCCTGGTGTACGACAAGACACATAACCGGAACCTGGAGGCGCTTGGAGGACTGGCCCGTCGTATGCCTGTCATCGTCGTTGTGTTCAGCATTGCTGGCCTTGCCTCTCTCGGCCTTCCCGGGACCAGCGGTTTTGCCGCGGAGTTCCTGGTATTCGTGGGCAGCTTTGCCAGCAACGCCTTCAGCTCCCTCCGGGTGATGACGCTGCTCTCCGCATTCGGCATCGTGCTCACTGCCGGGTACATCCTGTGGGTGCTGCAGCGCACGTTCTATGGCCCGCCCCTGGAGCAATACGACCACGTGCCGGACACAGACCGCGTGGAGATGTTGTGCATATTCTCGTTCGTTGCTGTGATACTGCTTGTCGGCTTGTACCCCGCGCTGCTTACCGATGCCATTGCCACGGCCAGACCGATAGCCACTCTGGTAGTAGCGCCATGAGCCGGACACTGCCGCCGTCCGAAGGGAGTGCGCTGTGAATCTCATCCTGCTGGCGCCAGAGTTGAGCCTGTTTTCGACCGCGGTCCTGATCATATTCGTGGACCTGTTCACCCGGAAAAAGGGTGCGGTGGCCTATCTCGCCATACTGGGCATAGCCGCCTCCGCAGGATTCGCCATCGGATTGTGGAGCCGGGCCCCACAGTCCGTGTTCAGCAACATGCTTGCCGTCGACCAGTTCGCGTTGTTTTTCAAGTATGTCGTCCTCGCCGCCCTGTTGTTGGTCGTCCTATCCTCAGTCGAGTACAGGAAGAAGATCGAGCACGGGTTAGCTGAGTACCACGCCTTGTTGCTCGTGTCAGCGGTGGGACTGATGCTGCTTTCCGCCTCACGCGAGCTCATATCGATCTACGTAGCGCTCGAGCTAAGCGGCATCTCGCTCTACGTTCTGGCCACGTTCCTGCGGGACCCAAAATCAAGCGAGGCCGGACTCAAGTACGTGCTGCTGGGCTCGGTGGCGTCCGCGGTCTTGCTTTACGGCATGGCGCTAATATTCGGGCTGGCCGGAACAACAGACCTGCGGGGGATAGCAAACTCCGTGCGCGCCTTGTCCGCCACGGGAATCTTGAGCAGCCCTCCGTTGCTTATCGGGATAGTCCTGATAGCAGCCGGTTTCGGCTTCAAGATATCGAGCTTCCCTTTCCAGATGTGGGTGCCCGATGTCTACGAGGGCGCCCCGACGCCAATAACAGGCTACCTTTCGGCCGCCTCGAAAGCCGCGGGCTTCGCGGTGGTGTTGCGCATCTTCTATGATTCGTTTGCTGCCCCGCAATGGCTGAGCCGCGATTGGGGCATGATGTTCGCCGTCCTCGCGGTGTTCACCATGACTATGGGGAATCTTGTGGCGATAGGGCAGACCAACATCAAGCGCATGATGGCCTATTCGAGCATCGCCCAGGCCGGGTACATGATTGTCGGCATCGCTGCCGCCAGCGTGGCGCAGTCAATGGCGAGTGAAGCCCGCAGCGCTGTGGCTTTCTTCCTCGCAAGCTACACGCTCACCAATATTGGAGCTTTCGGCGCCATCGTTGCGTTCTCGAACAAGACCGGGAACGACCTCATCGCTGACTACAGCGGTATGGGAAAGCGGGCCCCGTTGCTCGCGCTCGCGTTGACCACCTGCCTCGTCTCATTGGTCGGCCTGCCGCCGACAGCCGGCCTCATCGCCAAGATATACCTGTTCAACGCTGCGGTGCAGCAAGGCTTCATGTGGCTTGTCATCATCGCCGTGATTAACACCGTCATCTCCGCCTACTATTATCTGCGCGTGGTGAAGATCATGTGGCTGGGAGCGCCGGTCTCGGAGGAGCCAGTGCCCTCGTCCGTGTCATTGCGGACGTCCCTTTGGCTGGCGTGCATTGGGGTACTGCTGCTCGGTATCGTGCCGTCTATATTGATCGGCCTCGCTCAGACTGCCGGCAAGTCGGTTTCGTAGGCGCTCACGCGGGCCGCCTCAAGTTTGTTCCCGCCTGCTGGACCCGCTTCACTGCGTGCTCGGGCGCGCTCGTGCTTTGACTTACTATTCCCGGTTCATTTACACTCAAGCTATGGGAGTCTTCATGAGCCGTATTATCGGCTTCATATTGGTTGGGCTTTCCGGCTGGGGTCTGGCATCGATATTCAGTGATAGCTCCGCTAAAGCGATATTGATATGGACTGCCGCCGGCGCCGTCGCCGGCGCGATCTTCGCGCCGTTCCCCGCGCGCGCATTCCAACGCTGGCTGAACCGCGAAATGGCCCGGGTACCCTCTTCCACGTTCATCTCGGGCATGGTCGGCGTTGTCGCGGCTCTAGTCGTGTCCGGCCTGCTTTCCTTGCCTCTCTCGTTGCTTCCTGGCCTTGCCGGAAAGCTCGCCCCGGTCGTGGCGGTACTTGTTCTCATGTACCTGGGCGTCGTGATCATGACCACCCACTCGAAAACTGTCGCCGGCATAGTCGACACGCGTATGCTGCAGGACAAGAGAGCGCTGCCCGCTCAGCCGGCGGAAAGCCCGAGGGCCTTGCTCGATACCAGCGCCATCATTGACGGACGCATCGCCGACATCGGCCGGGCAGGGTTTGCGCCCGGGATATTGGTCATACCAAAGTTCGTCCTCGAGGAGCTGCAGTACATCGCGGACTCAAGCGACTCGTTGCGGAGACAGCGCGGGCGCAGGGGCTTAGAGATGCTGAACAAGCTGCAAAAAGAGGCCGCTGTGCCGGTTGAGATATCTGACACTGACTACAAGGATGCCGACGGCGTGGACTCCAAGCTCATCCTCATGGCCAAAGCCACCGGCTATCCAGTGATCACCAATGATTTCGGCCTCAACCGCGTGGCAGAACTGCAGGGCGTCCGGGTCCTCAATATCAACATGCTGGCGAACGCCGTCAAGCCTCTAATCCTCCCTGGGGAAGAGGTTGACCTGCGCGTCATCCAGGAAGGAAAAGAGTTCGGCCAGGGGGTAGGTTTCCTCGATGACGGGACCATGGTCGTGATCGAAGACGGGCGGAAGTACTTGAACAACAAGGTTAACGTGGTTGTCACCAGGGTTCTTCAGACGGCGGTGGGCAGAATGATATTCGCCCAGGTCAGAAATGGTGCTTCCCGTGACCGAATGCCCAAACCATAAACCGGGCCCAACCTGCAGCGCCGTCATACTGGCCGGCGCCGGCGAATCGCGGCGCATGTCGGGCATTGACAAGATATTCGCGCCCCTCGGTGGACATCCCCTCATCTACTGGCCGCTGCGAGCTGCTCAATCATGCCCGCTGGTTGATCGTATAGTCGTCCTGCTATCCGCCCGCAACATAGACCAGGGGCGCTCACTCGTTGCGCGGCACGGCTTTTCGAAGGTGGTCTCCGTTCGCGAAGGCGGCGAACGTAGGCAGGATACGGTAAGGATCGGGCTGGGCACGCTGTCCGGTTGCGAATGGGTGCTCATACAGGATGCGGCGCGACCTTTCCTTGACGCGACCCTGATCGCAGACGGATTGGCCGCCGCGGCGGAAACAGGCGCAGCGCTGGCCGCAGTCCCGGTGAAAGACACGATCAAGATCGCCGATCAGCATATGTTCATCGGGGCAACGCCGGACAGGGCGACATTGTGGGCCGCTCAGACTCCCCAGGTCTTTCGCTTTGATATAATAGCCGCAGCATACAAGCTGCCCGACGGGGCAACCGACGATGCTTCGCTCGTCGAAAAGCTGGGGCACAGGGTGAAGCTGTACCAGGGCTCGTACGACAACATTAAGGTGACAACGCCGGAAGACCTGGCGCTCGCTGAAACTCTGCTGAAACGAAGGCAATGCGCGTAGGTATTGGCTACGACGTTCACCGCCTGGCGCGCGGCAGGAAACTCATCCTCGGTGGCGTCGACATATCACACGAGAAAGGACTCGCCGGCCACAGCGACGCGGATGTCCTGGTCCACGCGTTGATGGACGCCTTGCTTGGCGCGGCCGGGCTGCCCGACATCGGCGTGCAGTTTCCCGTGAGTGACCCCGCCTGCGAGGGGGCGTCAAGCCTGGAGCTGCTCGAACGCGTCGTAGGACTGCTTTCGGAACGAGGCTTCGCCATCGCCAACGTCGATGTCACGGTTATCGCCGAGCGTCCAAAGATCAGCCCGGTAGTCCCGCAGATGAAGGGACGACTTGCGAAGCCACTTCGCCTCACTGCCGACCGCATAGGAATCAAGGCAACGACCAACGAAGGGCTGGGCTTCCTGGGTCGTGGCGAGGGGGTCGCGGCCATCGCGGTCGCCTTGCTACAGGAATCAAACGGAGAGTGAAATGAAAGTCTTCAGCACCCTTTCTCGGCAGAAAGAGGAGTTCACGCCCGGATCACCAGTCAAGATGTACGTCTGCGGTGTGACTCCCTACGATGACTGCCACCTCGGTCACGCATTGAGCTACTCAACCTTCGATACAGTGAAGCGATACCTGGAGTTTCGCGGCTTCAAGGTGAAGCACGTTCAGAATATTACCGATGTCGACGACAAGATAATAGATCGAGCCCGGCTGCGCAAGGTCTCCATCGGAGAACTCTCCTCACGCTACATTGCCAGCTACTTCGAGGACATGGACCGCCTCAACATTAGACGGGCCGACATCTATCCCAGAGCCACTGAGGAGATACCCAAGATGATTGAGGTCATCGGCGGCCTTGTGGAAAAGGGCCATGCCTACGAGGGTGCGGGCAGCGTGTATTTCCGAGTCAGCCGTTTCCCTGGTTACGGCAAGCTCAGCGGCCGCGACCCTTCGCAGATGGAGCCCTCGGGGACTCAGGAGCCCGGAAAGGAAAGCCATCTCGATTTCGCGCTGTGGAAGGCGGCCAAGCCAGGAGAGCCGTGGTGGGAGAGCCCGTGGGGCAAGGGGCGGCCCGGATGGCACATCGAGTGCACCGCGATGTCGATACGGCACCTTGGCGCTGCCCTTGACATCCACGGTGGAGGCCGCGACCTTATCTTCCCGCATCACGAGAACGAGATAGCCCAATCCGAAAGCTATACCGGCGCGTCTCCATTCGCCCGGTACTGGCTGCACAACGGCATGGTCCAGGTC
>JACPRR010000231.1 GCA_016189825.1 Chloroflexota bacterium | reverse complement strand
AGGAAGCGCCCGGTGACGAGCTCATCGAAAAAGGCCGCCACGAAGGCGATTCCCAGGGGAATTCGGGTCCGGGGCGCCTTCACTCCGCTCACCGCCTCGAGGGTTGCCAGCACCTCTTTCAGGACAAGGTTCTTGTTGCCCAGCACGTAGCGTTCCCCGGGCCGCCCCTTTTCGAGGGCGAGTATGTGTCCCTTCGCAACATCCTCCACGTCCACGATGTTGAGGCCAGTGTTCACGTAAGCTGGCATGCGGTGGTTAAGGAAATCAACCACGAGCTGCCCTGTCGGGGTCGGCTTCGCATCGAATGGCCCGATGGGCGTGGTAGGGTTGACAACGACGACCGGAAGGCCGCGCTCGCCCATGGAGAGCGCAAGGCATTCTGCCTGGTACTTCGATTTCTTATAGTGGCAGGGCAGTTTGCGAGGGTCTGGTTGGCCTTCCTCCGTGCCGACGCACGCCTTTTCTATCCCGATGGTGGACTCGGAGGAGGTATGGACCACCCGCTTCACTCCGGCCGCCAGCGCGGCGTTGAGGATGTTTTCTGTTCCGGTCACGTTCGTCCGGTAGAGATCTTCGGGCTTTGGGGTCCAGAACGCGTACGAGGCGGCGACATGGAACAGGACATCGCAGCCACTCAGCGCGGCATCAAGGGAAGCGCGGTCGAGCAGATCCCCGACCGCCAGCTCAATGTCGAGCCCGGCCACGTTCCTGCGGTCGCTGCGCCGCCGCACCAGCGCCCTGACGGCGTAACCCTGCCGCAGCAACTCGCGGACCAGGTTGCTCCCGATGAACCCGGTCGCCCCGGTTACCAGCGCTTTCTGACTGCGATTGTTCATGCTATCTGCGCCACCCGGTCGGGACGTCATTCACACCCTGGACATAAGGTAGTCCGCCCACGCCGCCAGATTCCTGCCTGCCCTCCTTGTGCTTGCATAGAGGCCGGGGAGCCGGGCGATGTTGCTGGGCCTTGCGAATATCCCGATAACCCGGGGCCACTGCCAGTTCGCTTCGCCGTCGAGCGCCCGATCGAACGGTATGAGGACATCGTCGAGCCGGTCGGTGACCGCCCTGACCGCCAGGAACGGAATGTTTCGCTCTGATGTGGCCCTGGCAAGCCAGTAGCCTTCCATGTCCACCACCTCAGCTCCGCAGGCTGCGGCGAGGGCCCTCTTGTCGATGGGGGTTGACACCGGCCTGTCAACGGTCACGCTTGTGCCCAGGTACACCCCGGCTTCCGCCCGCCCACGGGACAAGGATGCCAGCCCGGGGTCAGACCAGTGCACGACCGCGCCGCATTCTGAAGGTCCCCCGCCCTTGTAGCAGATCTCCGAACAGACGACGATATCCCCAATGCCCAGGTCTTCCCGCAGCGCACCCGCGAAGCCAAAGGACAGCAACGCGGTGACCGGATAATGGTCCAGGATGAAGGAGACTGCGCGCTCGGCCCGCTGCCGCCCCATCCCCGATTGGACCAGGAGGACCTGCAAGCCGTGGTACGTTCCGAGACGAACGCGCAACCCCTGGCGAGTCGTCATCCGCTCCACGTTCATCTTCCTCTGCAGGCCGCGCAGTTCTTCGTTGAGGGCGCCAACGATTGCCAGCAAGTTTCCCGCCTTAACCCGTAATACTCCACTTGACGGTGCGCCACAGATCTGGCAAGCTGCGCCCTACCTGCGCCATGGCGCCACCCTCGAAGCCGCAATGGACCATGCAATTCCGGCATCGCTTGTCGTTGCCCACGCCGTACTTGCTCCAATCGGTTTCCTCCATCAACTCACGGAAGGAGGCACAGTGCCCGTCGGTGACGAGGTAGCAGGGCCGCTTCCACCCTTTCGGGTTGCGCGTCGGCGTGCTCCAGGGTACACAGCTTAACTCCCGCTTCCCCGCCAGGAAGTCGAGGTAGAGCGGGGTGTTGTAGAAAGGAAGCTTCTTCGGCATCTGGTATATCGGCCTGAAGGACTCCACCATTTCCTCCCTGGAAAGGAACACATCGCTGTCAACCGCCTCGTAGCTGAATGCGGGCGCCACCATCATACCGTCAACGGGTACGGCGGCAAGCATGGAGAAAAGCTGCTCGAGATCGGCTATTCTGGTCTGCTTGTAGAACGTCGTGTTGATCAGGACCCGAAAACCGGACCGCTTGGCAGACCTTATGGCCGAGATCGCGGTCTCGAAGACCCCTTCGCGCCCCGCAAAACGGTCGGGTGGCTCGGCGAGGCTGTCGAGATGCAAGACGAAAGCCATGCGCGGTCCAGGCTTGAACTTGCCCAATGATCTCTCAAGGAGCAGGCCGTTGGTGCAGAGGTGGACGAATTTCCCGCGCGAGACGATGCCGCTGACAATGTGGTCGATCCCAGGGTGCAACAGGGGCTCGCCGCCGGTGATGCTGACCACCGGCGCCCCCGCCTCGTCAACCGCGGCAAGGCATTCCTCGACGGACAACGAACGGTCGAGGATGTCCTTGAACTCCCGGATGCGCCCGCAGCCGGCGCATGCCAGGTTGCACTTTAATGAAGGCTCAAGCATCAGGACCAGAGGAAACTGTTTCCTTCCGCGCAGGCTGTTCTCCATGACGTAACCCGCCAGCGAGGTAGTGAGCTGTCTCGGAAACCCCATACGGTCTAGGCCTTTCTCCTCAGCAGCGTTGAAAACTTGAGCTCCGCGAGCCTGGCTGTCCCGGTGCAGAACATCGCCAGCCTTAGCTCCTCGATTATCCTGAGCAGTTCCCCGGTTGCCGCGTCCGCCGATTCGTCGGCGGCCTTTAGCAACGGAGTCGCTATACCCGCGGCATCGGCGCCAAGGGCGATCGCCTTCGCCACATCCAGCCCGGTCCGTATCCCGCCGCTGGCGATCAGGGGCAGGCCCGGCATTGCCCGGCGCACCATCTGGATCGAATCTGCGGTAGGGATGCCCCAACAAGCAAAGGTAGCAGCGATCTCACTTGCAGCCCTCGAATCCGTGCGCCGGCGTTCCACTTCGCTCCAGCAGGTGCCGCCCGAGCCTGCGGTGTCGATGGCGCTCACCCCTGCCTGGACAAGTTTCTTTGCCACTTCTTCTGAGATCCCCCATCCCACCTCCTTTACCACGACTGGCACCGGTAGCTCACGGCAGACCCGCGCGATCTTGTCCAGCAGGCCTGAGAAGTCCGTGTTGCCCATGGGTTGCAACGCTTCCTGCAACGGGTTGAGGTGCAGGACCAGGGCGTCGGCGGCTATCATGTCGACCGCCCGGCGGCACTCATGGACGCCGTAGCCATAGTTGAGTTGAACGGCGCCCAGATTAGCGAACAGCAGAATGTCCGGAGCGACTTCGCGGACCTGGTATGAAGCGGAGAGAGAGGCATCGTCAATCGCACAGCGCTGAGATCCTACCGCCATGGCGAGGCCCAGCGATTGTGCCGCACTCGCCAGGTTACGGTTCAGGCGGGCAGCGGCGCCGATTCCGCCTACCATCGCGGAGATAACAATCGGGGCTGAAAGGCTCTTGCCAAAGAGAGTTAGCGAAAGGTTGATCCTTTCTTTGTCCAACTCGGGCAGTGCCCGGTGGACGAAGTAATAATCCTCCAGCCCTGTCGTCCGCCCCTTGAACCCCACCTCTTCACTGAGCGCGATGCGCAGGTGGTCTTCCTTGCGCCGGCCATTAGCTGTTTTCGTGGCATGCAACACGCTCTCAGACATCCCTCTCCTCCCGGCACGGGTTCATGACCTGCGCTCCACGAGGAACTGGACCAGCTCCTCGAAATCCCGCGTGTCCTTCTGAGCAAGCCTCAGCGTCGCGACCAGCGCGCGGGCTTCATCGCAGTATGCCTGCGTCATTTGCCGCGTCGAGTCTTCCGCGCCCACCCGCTCCAGTATCTCCCGAGCCACAAGGACGTCCGCCTCGTCCGGCGACTCCTTCTGGTAGATCGCCAGGAGTCGCTGTTTCTGTTCCCCTGCCGTCCTGTCCAGAGCGTAAACCACCGGGAACGACTTCTTGCGCCGGCGCAGATCGCTTCCCATCGGCTTGCCCGTCTCTTGCTCGCTGCCCCAGATGCCGAGCATATCGTCCCGTATCTGGAAAGCCATCCCCAGGTTCCTGCCGACCTCCCGAAAGCCGGCGACGCGCAGGTGGTCGTCAGTGGCCAGCAAGGCGCCCATCTCCAGGGAGCATGCGATGAGGGCCGCGGTCTTTCCCGCGATCATCTTCAAGTAGTCGGCGGTGGTGACATCGAGACGCGTCTCGAATTCGATGTCCAGGCATTGCCCTTCGATCAAGCGCAGCGTTGTCCCATCCAGCAGCTCTTGCGCCCTGACCCGCTTTTCCAGAGGTATGCCGCGCTCGTCCAGGCGCTTCAACGCCATGCTGGCCAGCATGCGCATCGCGGTGCCCGCGTTTATCGCCTGGGGTTTCCCCCATATGGCCCAGACCGTAGGGACGTGCCGTCTCTCACGGTCGTCATCCTGTACGTCATCATGTATGAGAGAGTAGTTGTGCAGCAGTTCGAGCGCGGCGGCGGCGGGCAGCGCCTTCTCGCGGTCTCCACCCGCGGCCTCACAGGAAAGAAGGCACAGCGCAGGACGGACCGCCTTCCCGCCCCCACTGGTTTTCGCGTTTCCGCGCTCGTCGGTCCAACCCATGTGGTAACGCATCATCGCGTAAAGCGGGGACACGTTGCCGTCGATCACGGAGCGCAGCTCGCGGTCTATGTCTCCCCGGTACCTTTCCAGGAAAGATGGGGCCACGACTACCTCGACTTCCCCGCGGCGGAGGTGCCGTCGACCAGTTCTGGGAATGACTCCGCCACGCGCCGCGCGATGCCCTCGGCATCCAGATCGAACATCGAGCGGAATAACTCCTGCGGACCGTGTTCCACAAAACGGTCCGGTATAGCGATGCACTCGACGCGAGGCTGCCGGGCGAGCTTCTTTGCTGCCAGCAGCTCGAGCACTGCGCTGCCGAAGCCGCCGGCAAGCGCGTTTTCCTCCACCGTTATTAGCCTGTTGGTGCTGTATGCCAGCCTGGTGATCAACTACGAGTCGACGGGCTTTGCGAAGCGCGCGTTCACTACGGAGCATTGGACGCCTCTCCGCGCGAGTCTCTCCGCGGCGTCGAGAGCGGGCGCTACGGCGAACCCCAGGGCAAGGATGGCCGCGTCGGCGCCCTCCCGGAGGAGCTCCGCCTTTCCGATTGGAAGGTCATGGAGTTCCGCATCCAGTGGAACGCCCAGGCCGTAGCCTCTGGGGAACCGTATTGCGAAAGGTCCCGGAGCATTCACCGCCGTGCAGACCAGGTGTTGGAGCTCGTTTTCATCTTTAGGCGCGGAGACCGAAATGCCCGGGAGTGCTCGCAGGTAAGAAACGTCGAAAGGCCCCTGGTGCGTCTTACCGTCGTCGCCGACAATGCCGGCGCGGTCGATGGCGAATACCACGTGCAGGCCCTGCATGAGGACATCGTGGATTATTTGGTCGTAAGCTCTCTGAAGGAAAGTGGAGTAGATCGCGACGACGGGGATGAACCCCTGGGAGGCAAGTCCAGCCGCAAGCGTCACTGCGTGCTGCTCGCAAATGCCCACATCGAAGACGCGCTCCGGGAACTCGGCCGCGGCCGCCGCCAGTCCTGTGCCATCGGACATCGCCGCCGTGATGGCCACAATCTTCTGGTTCTGCCTCATGAGGCGGAGGACGCTTTGGCCGAAGACCTGGCTGTAAGAGGGATGTCCATTGGGCTTCGCGTTGCCCGGGGATACCCCATGGAACTTGGTCGCGTTGGCCTCCGCGGCTGCGTGGCCTTTTCCCTTCTTGGTAAGGACGTGGATGAGAGTCGGCCCGGACTCGAAATCGCGCGCCCGGTTCAGCGCCGCCTCAAGCTCCTTTATGTTATGACCGTCAACCGGGCCGAGGTAGGTGAACCCCATCTCCTCCCAGAAAGCCCCAGGGATGACCGCCTTCTCAACACGGCTCTTGACCTCTTTGGTGAGCGCCCAGGCGCTTTGTCCGAAGGGCAGGTTCACTACGGTCTTCTTCATCTTGCGTTTGGCGGACTCGTAGCGCGGGTCGAACCGCGCCTGATTCAACAGGCGGGCGAACGCCCCGGTGCTGGGCGAGATCGACATGCCGTTATCGTTGAGCACAATCGTTATCCGGGTGCCGAGGTGGCCAGCGTGATTGATCGCTTCGAAGGCCATCCCGGCGCCCATCGAGCCGTCGCCGATAACCGCGATCACGTGGTGGCTCTTCCCCTCGAGGTCCCGGGCCAGGGCTATGCCCAGAGCGGCCGACACAGACGTTCCCGCATGTCCCGCTCCGAAGGCGTCATGGGGGCTCTCTGCTGGCGAAGGGAAGCCGGATAGCCCGCGGTATTGCCGCAGAGTGCCGAAGCGGTCCCGCCTGCCTGTAAGCAGCTTGTGTGGGTAGCTCTGGTGACCGACGTCCCAGACAATCTTGTCCGTGGGGCTATTGAAGACCCTGTGCAGGGCCAGCGTCACCTCCACTGCGCCGAGGCTGGAGGCAAGGTGACCGCCATTCGCCGACACTTTGCGCACTATCTCCCCGCGGATTTCCTGCGCCAACTGCTCCAGCTCCGGGTACGTCAGCTTCTTCAGGTCCGAAGGCGAGTCTATTTTGTTGAGGATTTCAGCCAAGCGCGGCCCCCTTCCGATGCCTAGTCTTCCGAGGGCATAGGCTGCCTGGGTATATTCATGGCGCCTGTCACCGCTGTTTCCAACATAGGTTCTTCACAGTCGCTGGCCCTCAGCTTCGCGGGTAGGGAGAGGAGACTTCATCGCTCCAGTACTCGTTCCACCAGACGTCATCCTCCCCTTCTCCGTGGCCCACCTTCGACTCCACAAGGGCCGGGGAGAGGAGGAAGACGACCATGAGCAGGAAAAACAGGGAAAGCTGCAGGAACCCATGTGCTCCCCACAGATTGGGGCCCAGCGCCACCAGCGTAGTTGAGGCGATGAGCACCAGGGCGATGACCTTCCAGAGGCGCTTTCTAATGCGGACGAACGTTGCGGAGCCGGCTGCGAGCGCGAGAAACGCCATCGCCATCGATTCGTCCCAGAGGTGGAGCGGGGGCAGGTCGCTCTGCACCAACCCCCCTGCCTTGCCCAGGAAGAAGAGCCAGCTCCCGATGATCGGCAACGGCACGATCATGACCGAAGCCAGCAACCAATCCCGCCTGACGACCCGTACCACGGTGCGACCGACAACCCACGCCGCACAGACGTAGAAACCCAGGACGAGGGCCGTTCCAGGCAATCCTGGTAGCTCGCCGCGGAAACCATTGAGCGCAAAACCTACTGCCTGTCCGGCGGTCCCGTAAGACAGGAACCCGATGATGAGCAACGGGGACAGGGAATATCCGATCCAGGAATACAGCCACCTGGGCTTGCCCCGCGACCATCCGAAGAGGGTAACGCAGACGATGAAAAACCACACGGGTATTCCCGCTGCCGGCGTTCGCCACAGGTGGGAGGCAAAGAGGATAGCGACTAGCGCGTGCGGGAGCGCTGCCATCAGCGCGTCCGACCAGCTTCCCCTCCCAAAAGCGTCGCACATCAGCCTTGCCACCACCTTGGGCCGGCCGAACGCTTCGATCGCCCTTCTGGCGGCATCCGCGTGTGTCAGTCCCTGTCCCTTGAGGTCATCGACCTTGTCCCGGAAATGCGCACAGATCTCCCCGATGACCTGCCTCTCCGCGGACGGGTCGAGGCGGAGGTGGGACCTGATCTCGCCCAGGTAGTCCTTGACTTCCAGGGAACTCATCTTGCCTCTTGTGCCCTCGCCGGCCTCAAAACAAGATTGATAGCGTCCGTGAAGCCTTTCCACATGGCGACGCGCTTGTGGAGGGCTTCGCGTCCCCTGGGTGTGATGCGGTATGCGCGCCGGCGCTGGCCGTTTGCCAGCGTGAGCCACTCGCCGTGAATCAGGCCTTCATTCTCCAGCTTGCGCAGGGCCGGGTACACCGTGCCTTCCTTGAAACGCAGGAACCCGCGGCTGCGGCTCAGTATTTCCTTGATCAACTGGTAGCCATATGTCTGGGGAAGTTCGTCGATCAAGGAGAGCAGCAGGTTCTCCGTGTTTCCCCTCAACAGATCAGGCGGGTAATCAAGATTCTCTTCTGGCACTCGCTTACCTCGGCGACCGATGTACTCTCTATAATACCACGCCATGCAATACCCCCCGGGGACAGCAGAGCGCCTGCCCGGACATAGTATGGCGCCATCGCGAACCGGGTCAGCGACCGAGCAAGTTATAATGGTAGTGGGGGATTGGCGATATGGGGTACGAAAAGTGGTGGAAATCGCGTTATTAGCAGAAAACAGACCCTCCGATCAACACAATGTCGGTTGCAATCGAGTGCTATAATATCAGTTCCGGAGGGAACATGTCTGTTTCGGAGTTTAGCTCGAGCGAGTTCGTTTTCCGTCCACCGCCGCCGGTTGCCTGGGCGCGCCGGGTATTGATAAAGCCGTCCGCGAATTACCCGCTGCCGGCGCCTGTCACCACGAGTGCTTCCATCCTGGCGAAGGTGGTCGATGGCATCCGCCAGGTGAGCGAGGCCGACATACTCATCCTGGAGGGCAATCCCACAGGGGAATCGGTATATCCCATCTACCGCACGCTACGCTACGACTACTCGCGCGTGCTGATGCTTGATGTAAAAGACTCGATCTGGGTGGAAGTCGAGAACCCATTGCCACATCCGTTCGTGGCCCCCACCTTCTGGGCGCCGAACGTGCTGCTTTCGAGCGACTACCTGATAACCATCGCTCCGATGAAAGTTGTGGGCAATGTGCCCTATCTGAGCATCATGAACCTCATCAGCCTGCTCCCCGTCGCGAAGTACAGGGGTGAGGCTGCGGGAGGCTGGAACCTGCTGTACTCGCTTGGCATCAACCAGGCGATCGCCGACCTCTACTTCACGCTCCCCTTCGACCTGGGAATCGTGGATGGGACGCAGAAGCTCACCGGCCTGGTTGACCCCACGCAGGGTGAGATCGAGGATGTTGGCAAGGTGTTCGTCGGTGAACCGTACGAGCTGGATTCCGAGCTGGCCAGGATGATAGGTGCGCCCGCCGAATACCTTGACCTCATCAAGATCGGCCGCCAGCAGCTCGAGTGCGACACTGAAGCCTCTTTGCATTAGGAAGGCCAGGTCGATTCATTACGCGGTCCGAAACCCGGTGAAGCTCCCCTCTGGCTCCGACCACGTCACCTCCACCCGGTCGACCCGCGCCCGCGGCGGGCCGCGTTTCACTTCCGACAGCAGTGAGTCGAGGTCCGCGCGGGCGCCTTCGGCCACTACCTCAACTGTGCCATCCGCCTGGTTGCGGGCATAGCCCGAGATGCCGAGCCTTTCGGCATGACCCGCGACGAAGGCGCGAAAATACACACCCTGGACGCGGCCGCTGGCGATGGCCTTCATTCTCGCGCGCCGGGACACGTCCCCTCTATTCCCCGGGGGACTCTTCCTTTTTCCGGTGCTTCTTCACCACCTCCACCTCCGCCGGCTGGACATCGGTGGGCATGGCAGCCGCTTTGGTCTTGGCGTCTTTCTTGGGCTTCTTCTTCTCTCTGCCCTGATAATCGCGGGACACGATATCACCTCCTGAGGCATCGACAAGCTGGTAGAAAGAGTGTATCAAAGGGCGTCACAGAAGTAAATGGATGAGAATATCGTAATCCGTGGATATTATGGCAAGCTCAATGCGGCCCGCAATGCCAGGGTGAGAACCTGTGTGGTGTTTCCTCTACCCCAGGCTGAAGCCTGGGGCATAGATACGAAACCCCATGCCCACGGCTTCAGCCGTGGGTGGAAATCCACGGATTACGGAAATCATTCAGCTCTGGTCCATCTTCTCGAGGGCGGCCCGCGCCGCGGCTGCCTCTGCGGTCTTCTTGCTGCGGCCGGCGCCCATCGCCAGCACTGCCCCCCCTTCGGAGACCTCTACCGTAAAGACTTTCTCGTGGTCTGGGCCAGCGGAGTCAACCGTCCGGTAGGCAGGCGTGCCACGGCGATCGGCGTGGAGCCGCTCCTGCAGAGCCGACTTGAAGTCGCAGGGAACGCATTTGGCCTGCTCGTTGATCTCCTTGCTGAGCAGGCTGAGGATGAACTGCCGAGCTCCTTCAAAGGACTGGTCGAGGTACGCAGCGCCGATGAGCGCCTCAAGCGCCCTGGCGAGGTTGGATGGCTTGTTGCGGCCAGAGCTCGCGTGCTCTCCCCGGCCAAGGATGAGGAACTCGCCCAGGCCGAGGCGTTGCGCGATCTTGCAGAGGCCATCCTTGCACACGATGGCCGAACGCAGCCGTGTCAGCCTGCCTTCGGGAAGGTCGGGGA
The DNA here is from genome assembly GCA_016189825.1 of Chloroflexota bacterium. Classification (GTDB taxonomy): domain Bacteria; phylum Chloroflexota; class Dehalococcoidia; order JACPPY01; family JACPPY01; genus JACPRR01. The sequence goes on along the minus strand of JACPRR010000231.1, from coordinate 1,007 downwards.
AACGACGATAAAGCTCCTCCGCAACGACAAACCCCAGCACGGCATCTCCCAGAAACTCGAGCCGCTCGTTAGAAGAAAGGGGCGACGACGGGTTCTCATTCAAGAAGGAACGGTGCACCATCGCCTGCTGCAGGAGGCGCTTGTCGTGGAAGGGGAGTCCAAGCCTCTGTTCCAGGTCTGCCAATTCAGCCAAGTTTGGTCCTGCGCGCTGTCAGTAGTCGTCTGGCGGGCAATCATAGCAGCGCCTACCGCAGACGTCAATCGCTGCGATGCGTCCATACAGTCTACTGGTGGACCCCGTAGCTGTTGCCGTCCTGGTCGGCAAAAGCACCCCACCAACCGTAGGGCTGGTGCTTCGGCTCTTCGACGATGGTAACCCCGTTCGCCTTCAGCGTCGCGAAGGTCTCCAGGATACTGTCCGTTTCCATTACCATGCCCGTGGGCTGCCCTATCTTGCGTTTGGCCTGCTCAAACGAAGTATCCCCGGGCTCCTGCGGCGTGGCCTTGTAGAGCAGGACCCTGGTCTGGGCGCCCCTGGGCGCGACTTCGATCCAGCGCTGGCCGGGCCCCATCGGGCTGTCTTGGCGTTTCTCAAAGCCCAGCTTACTGGTATAGAACTCGAGGGCTTTGTCCTGATCGGTAACCTGGACCGTGACCGTTCCTATCCTGGTCAGCATGGCAACCTCCTTCTGCATTCAGACGCCGGGACTACTATAACACATGCCAAACAACACATACTGGAAAGCGCTTCCGTGCAAACTCCTTGGCGAAAGGTGAGCGTCCCGCGAAAGGCAACAACGAATACGACTTCGCTGGCTTCGCCAGCCGCACTAACCCACGTCATACCGGCCCTTCGGCGCCACGGTTCCCGAGCCTGTCGAAGGACGGCCCCTGAGACGGTTCCTGAGGCGGCCCCTGAGGCTCTCGAAGGGCTCGAAGGACTCGAAGGGCGTGGCGCTCAGGGTAAACAGCAGCCGCTATCCAGCCAATCGGCACCCGCCCTGGGT